>SKHL01000080.1 GCA_007116995.1 Limnochordia bacterium | reverse complement strand
TTTTTTTATCCTTGTGGTCAGCAATTAGCTGGTCGATAAAATCGTTATTAGACAGCTTGCTGCGAATGTAGAAATTAGTGATAATAATAGTATCAAAGTCTTTTATTCTACGGGTTATGGCTTCCCTATCCTCATCATCAAAGGTGTAGGCGCATTCTTGGTACGCCACGTTGTGACTGTATTTGATACAGTGTTTAAATAATACTCCGGGATGCCACTGGAAATTACCTGGTGTTTGATTAATCTGTTCAACAATGAGAATCTTACTTTCTTTAGATACAGGTAGTTGATTTTCCTTATCACGAGCAATTAGCACGGACTTCTTGGCTACAAGCTTGGATAAGAAGACAATCTTTTCATCCTTAATCACAGCTTCTGGTTGTTCATCGACCAGAGATCCGTGGGTGAATAAATTATACTCGTATTTTGTATTTAGAACTCGGTAGACTTTCTCATTTAACTGATCTTCGGTAATTCGACCGTCTTCAATAAATTGCTTAATGGTGTTAAAGGTATCTACAGCCATTTGAGTCTCAGCCTTCATCAGCACCAGATCCGCTCCTGATTCCAGGGACATAGCACATGCATTAGGGACACCATAACGAGTAGCAATTGCACCCATGGTCATGCTGTCAGTCGTTATTACTCCATCATAGCCCATTTCATCTCGAAGTAGTCCGGTTAGAACTTTTTTGCTGACCGTAGCAATATGATCTTCATCGATAGCAGGAAAAATACTATGTGCAATCATAATGGAGGGTAATAAATCCATCTGTATTAGTACTTTGTAGGGTAGCAGTTCCCGCTCTAATAGGGTTTTTTTATCTACATGGATGATGGGTAACTCAAAGTGTGCATCTACAGGGGAATCACCTCTGCCCGGGAAGTGCTTACCACAGGCAATTAATCCGCCTTCTTTAAATCCTTTGCATGCCTGGATGGAATATTCGATTACTTCATCCACTCGATCTGAATAGGAGCGAGTATAGATTTCTGGATTGCGCGGATCTGTATTGATATCCAAGACAGGAGAGTGAATCCAACTAAAACCTACAGAGCGACCTTGTCTAGCTACAGCCTTGGCCACTTCATAGGCCAACATAGGATCGCCAGTAGCCCGGATGCCCATGGGTTTGGGGAATAAATTCACTCCACCAAAATTATAGTTGGCACTGGTACCTCCTTCTTGATCGTAGGAATAGTGTAGGGGTAATCCTAGGGGTCTGTTCATAGCCATCGTTTGTAGATCATCTATGATCTGCTTATACTCATTGGCTGTTGTATAAGGCGCTTTTACACCTTTTTTAAAACCTGTTTCTGAAGCAACACTAACAATAGTTTTTCCACTCTTTGGATCAACGTAGTTACCAAAGGAGCGAGCGTGAGGCGTAAGGCGTAATCCTCCACAGTGTAGCTTCTCGATAAAATCGTTGATGTGAAGTCTGACTAGTGTGCCTGCGAGACCTAGTGTTAAGAGAGAACCAATTTTTTGCTCCAAACTCATTTTCTCAATTAGACTGTTAATATAACGATTGTTCCTATTCATCGAATCCACTTCCTTTTGTGTTGGGCTGTTATGGAATTAATCTACTCTATATCCAACTTCTACCTTGTAGTTCCATTTCCTTCTTTGATCCTCTAGATAAGAAATTCATGGTATATCGTGCCCAATTCGTTGGAGTTCCACCGTGTACTGTTTCGATAGTATGTCCATCTATAGAATGGTCTGGTTAATCGGGGGAAATACTATCCTGGTAATAAATACAAAGGAGAATCACTATGACAGAAAACCAGCAGTACATTGACACACTCAACCAGTTACTTAAGGGTGAATTCATGGCTATTCGAATTTATAACCAAACTAAGGGAACCCAAGGAGATGAACAGGTATACCATATGCTGTACCAGTTCGAAACAGATCATCGCCGTCATGCTAGACAGTTAGCTGACCGAATAAAACATCTTGGTGGAGAACCAGAAATCAGCACAGGAGCTATTGGCTTCATGGCGAATGTAACGGGTAAGATAAATTCATTGCGTGGACCAAAACACCTACTTCAGCAGGTTTATGATGGTGAGGCTAAAGGCGTTCACGCCTATGAGGATAGGGTGGACGAGCTAGATTCTGATAGTCAACAGCTAGTTCGGAAGCTGATACAAGAGGACCATGACCATCTTAGACTGTTCAAAGAACGGATGAAGCGGAGAAGGGCGAACATTAGATACACGATGTTAACTCCATACTAGAATGCCCTTCTAAGAATTATCGCTAATTTTGATATTGCATGGCAGGAAATAGAGATATAAGAGCGAAGAATTAGTATTGAAGATTTTTACAACAAGTAAGATTGATTTCCTAACAGAAAGGGGTTTTTATTGTGTCTTCCGTTCCAAAAAAATTAGAACAAGATTACATACGCGCCCAAGAGTTATATGGGAGTTGGGGTGTTGATACGGATGAAGTGTTAGCCCAGCTTAAAACTATCTCTATTTCTCTACATTGCTGGCAAGGTGATGATGTAGGGGGGTTTGAGGGTGAACAAGAGCTGACAGGTGGGATTCAGGTAACAGGAAACTATCCTGGCCGAGCTCGGACTCCGCAGGAGTTGCGCACCGACATAGAAAAGGCATTTGAGTTAATCCCTGGGTCGCATCGTTTAAATTTGCATGCCAGTTATGCAGAATTAGAGGGGAAAAAGGTAGAACGAAATGAACTGACACCTAAGTATTTTAAGAATTGGGTGGAGTGGGCGAAGCAGCAAGGGATAGCGTTAGACTTTAATCCCACGTTTTTTTCTCATCCACTAAGTGATGATGGATTCACTCTAAGCCATTGGAATCGAGAGATTCAACAGTTTTGGATTGATCACGCTAAAGCCTGCCGCAGAATCGGTGAGTACTTCGGCAAGGAATTAGGGACCCCTTGTGTAAATAATATCTGGATCCCTGATGGTTCTAAGGACATCCCTGTTGATCGTTTTGCACCGAGACAACGCTTGAAGGAAGCTCTAGATGAGATTTTGTCTGATTCGATCTCTCCAGAATATAATGTTGATGCAGTGGAAAGTAAGCTGTTTGGAATAGGGTCTGAAAGCTATGTGGTCGGATCCCACGAGTTTTATCTTGGATACGCCGTGAGAAATAACACTGTGTTGTGTCTAGACGCAGGTCATTTCCATCCTACAGAAGTAGTTTCTAATAAGATCTCATCTGCATTAACGTTCTTAGACAAGCTCTTGCTACATGTGAGCCGTCCAGTACGCTGGGATAGTGATCATGTCGTTCTATTTGACGATGAGTTACAAGCTATTATGGAGGAAATTGTGCGTGGAGCATTTTTAGATCGAACTTATATAGCTTTAGACTTCTTTGATGCTAGCATTAATCGAGTGGCTGCTTGGGTCATTGGAACCCGAAATGCTCAAAAAGCATTGTTGAAAGCGTTACTGGAACCAACAGAGAAATTAAGAGCACTTGAACTAGAAAAAGACTATACCTCACGGTTAGCCTTGTTAGAAGAATTCAAGACCTATCCCTGGGGTGCAGTATGGGATTACTATTGTCACACGCAGGATGTACCAGTGCGGGAGGCTTGGTTAGCCGAGGTAAAACAGTACGAAAAGACTGAGTTGAGTAAACGGGTGTAGAACACAGCATGGAAGACCGGTGAGAGAGAACTCATCGGTTTTTGACTATTAGCATGTAGGAGTCCACTACCTCTATGTGGAATATACAGTTATAAGAATTGTAACAATTTATGTAGAATAGCATTAATTATAGCAAGTGTGCAAGGCTGGGGAGGTGTATGGGATGTATATTTTACTTTTCTTTTTTCTCCTGGTGCCTTTTCTTTTTTTCCTGTTTCTTGTTAGAGGCAAGATTAACTGGAGAAACTTTTTTGCTGTACTCGTGTTATTCACAATCTATCCCACCTTTGCTCTTACAGGAAGGGGTTATCTGGTGACGATACCCCTCGCTGTATTCTTTGTCTTAGTTCGTCGTGGTTGGAAACTGCAGGATGAAGGAGCGGAGTTACGAAATACAGGAGGTCCTACTGATGGAGGGCTAATGGGGTAAGAAGCGAGCCACCGAGTTTAGTGGCTCGCTTCTTACTATTATGCAATATCAAAAAGTATACGTTTTTA
>SKHL01000042.1 GCA_007116995.1 Limnochordia bacterium | reverse complement strand
TAGTTCGTAATATGATGTCTGATTTAAACGTAACAAAGATATCCTTTGGACAACATCCCGATGCAGATATTCGTATCTCTTGGCACTCTAACTCTCTCTTTCAATTAGCCCTGAGCAAGCGGGCCCATGAGATGCTAGGAATCACCTTAGAACCTATCCCATTCTCAGTCCCTTTGCTTGGCATTCATAATATATATAATACCACATTGGCTGCGGCTATAGCCCTAACTGCTGGGTGTAGCCAAACTACTATAGCAGATAGACTAATCACCTTTCCCGGCGTGCACCGTCGCTTACAAATCCTGTATGATAATGAATATACTATTATTGATGATTATGCCCATAATCCGGCTGGGATCCAACAAGTTATTGAAACGATTAAGAAACTACACCCTCAGCGGTTAATTGTAGTTGTTGCTATCCGAGGTAATCGAGGTGTAGAAATTAACAAACAAAATAGTCTAATGCTACACCATGCCATAAGCCGGCTTACGGTTCCCGTTTCCGTGATCATAACAAGTTCGACAGATGCCGTAACAAATAAAGATCAAGTTTCTCCCGAAGAACGAAGGGCCTTCCTCTCCTCCTTTAATCGAAACCCATTTTTAGTAAGTGAAGAACCCCTTCTCCAAGAGGCCTTAAAGCAAGGGTTAGCCACTGTTAGAGAAGGGGACATCCTACTTCTACTCGGAGCTCAGGGTATGGATCGAGCCCGTCAGTTTATTCCCCAGTTCTTACCTATTGGGGTTTAGATCGCCGTTTATTACGTCGCTTAGGCTTTTTGGAATCCGAGGGTTTATCTTTGACAATTTCCTCTACATCCTCAGCACGAATAATATAGACGTCATCAGCAGCGTTCACCTTGATAGTTCCATCCATGGGATTCACGGCAATAACTTCAGCCTCTCCATGTTCAGTTAATACCTTGCTACCTTTACTTGGCAAATCACTCTTAGCTTCTTTATACATTTCTGATTCATACTTAAGACAACACATCAGACGACCACAAATACCCGATATTTTCGTGGGATTTAGGGATAAGTTTTGCTCCTTCGCCATTCGGATCGAGACAGGCTCGAAGTCACCTAAAAAACTAGAACAACAAAGAGGACGACCACAAGGGCCTAATCCACCAATCATCTTGGCCTCATCTCGCACTCCAATTTGGCGCAACTCAATTCTTGTTTTGAAGATACCCGCCAAGTCCTTCACCAATTCTCTGAAATCTACTCGCCCTTCGGCGGTAAAATAGAAAATTAACTTACTATCATCAAAAGTATACTCAGAATCAACGAGCTTCATGGGTAATCCATGGGACTCAATTTTTGTCAACCCAACTTCGAACGCTTCCTTAGCCTTTTGTTTATTTCTCTCCATATGGACTTCATCTTCAGCCGTGGCGATTCGCACTACTTGCTTAAGTGGCTGAATTACATCATTCTTCCCTACTTGCTTAGGACCTACGACTACCTCGCCAAACTCTGCACCCCGCGCTGTCTCAACTATCACCTTTTGTCTCTTTTCCACAACGTGATCTCCGGGGTCAAAATAATACACTTTCCCTGCTTTTTTAAATCGCACACCAACAACTATAAGCATCTATGTAAGCGCTCCTTTTCTCATCTGAAGTAATAAATGTCCTAAGAGAAAACGTGGCCGTACATTGCGTTGAACGTAAGGAAATACGTTTTGTATCTGCTCTGTTACCCTTCGAAGTGATTCTACCGAGTATTTTTCGCAAATAACAGCTAAATCATTCTGATAATCCAAATTATACGGTTGCACTTGGGTCCGGGACTTAATACACCATAAATCCCGATACCATTGGAGCATCAACGTTAAATCTGACTCTAGATCCGCCCGCTCCTCAGACCAGCCCAGACTTAACCCCAAAACTTCGGAAGTGGACATGTTAGGGATTCTCATTAACTGCTGAATTACCCAGCTGCGCCGATCCAAGACAGGTCCCTCCCACAATTCAAGAGCCCGTCCAATGGAGCCATTAGCAAGTTTTGCGACTAGCTGTATTTTCTTGGACAATGATTCATCTTCCTCTACTTGCAGGTGCTCCCGTAATAATGATTCTACGAGTTCCTGGGACAAACGAGGAAACTGGAGTTGTTGACAGCGTGAAACGATGGTTGGAAGAACCTGTCCTATATTTTCGGTCAAAAGAAGAAACACCGTATCTTCCGGTGGTTCTTCAAGGACTTTTAAAAAACTATTCGCTGCTGGCAATGTCATTTTCTCTATATTCTTAATCAGCCAAACTGCATACCCTTCGTGCTTTAAATAACAAGCTTCGTGTAGTTCTCTAATCCTCCCAATCTTAATGGTCGTATCCGTCTTCATACAATGATAATCACTGTGGTTCCCGTGGCTAAACCTTAAACAACCACGACACTTCCCACAGGCCGAGGCATCTTCACAGAAAAGATGATTACTGAAGGCTTTCGCCACCGTTTCTTTTCCCACCCCATATTGACCATGAAAAAGATAGGCATGTGAAATATGGTTGCTTTTAATAGCTCGTACCAGAGTAGTCGTGGCCAATCGTTGCCCTTTTACATCGAAAAGACGCAATTACATCACCTCAGCTAAGGATATCTAATAGCAATCCACGGATTTCATCTATGCGCTTGGCCAAATCGATGGTTGGTAATTGTTTACTCAGTACCAACCGGGTTAGCTCTTCTAGTTTTTGATCAATTTGTTCCACTCGTGTAAATACCCGTCGTCGCCCATATCTATCAATAAAGCTCTTCTCTTTCACATGATAGATCTCGTTAACCATCGTACTTAAGAAAGCTCTGATCACCTTTTTATATAATCGCAGATTCTCAAAGGTGGCCTGCTGCCTAAATTGATGGGCATACTGTTCAATTTGCTCCAACACTATATCTAGATCTATCTGGGGCTTATCCTGTTGTTGCAACGTTTCTAGAAACAGGCTATGCTTAACAGAGACTGAACTTAAAGGCCCTCGTTTAGTAATGGAGCGTTCCTTCGGTCCATTCGGTTTATTGATCTTCACTATCTAACCCTCCAGCGATTCTAGATCCGCTCAAATCGCTCAACATCAACAATAAACACAGTAGCGCTACCTACATTAATAGAACGAGCGCGTAACCCACCCCGACTAAAGGGAGACACTGTCTGTTCCCTTTTTTTACAAGAGTGCTGGATAATCTCTAACACACTAGGTATCTTTTCATCGTCTACGCCTACAATAAGTGTAGTATTTCCGACTTTTAGAAACCCTCCAGTACTAGCCAGCTTAGTTGCACTAAAACCATACTCTGTCAAACCCTCTAATAAACGTTGAACATCCTGATCCTGTACAATAGTAATCAACAATTTCATCAAATAACCCTCCCCTTGATGATATGCCATATTCGTGTGAATACCTCTTCGACACTACCGGCCGCTGGAATAATGTGAAAGCGGCTTGGTTCATCTTTGGCTATCTGATAATATCCAGTTCGTACTCGACGATAATAATCAAGTGTGCGGATCTCTATTCGATCCCCACTGGTCTTTGCTAATGCCAGTTCTGGATCTTGATCCAAGCATAGTGTTATATCGGGAACTATCTCCATGATCGCCCAACTATTAATGGCTCGAATCATCTGTGGATCCCAACCTAATCCAAACCCTTGATATGCGATAGAGGAGTCAACATATCGATCGCAGATTACAGTCTTACCTGACTCGAGCTGTGGTTTAATGAGTTCCTGTACATGCTGGGCCCGATCAGCTGCATAAAGGAAAACTTCGGTTTGCTGACTGAGTTGTTTCAGATCAGGATCCAACAACAATCTGCGAATCCGTTGCCCAATGCTAGTGCCTCCTGGTTCTCGAGTGAAAGTTACATCAGATCCTAACTCTTCTAGTTTACATACTAAACGTTGAGCTTGTGTGGTTTTACCCACACCATCAATACCCTCAAATGTGATAAATAACCCTTTTTCCATTGTCTTAATCCCTCTCTAGGTTGTTCGGCATAAATGTAGCCTACTCCTTTATTACAGATAGATTTTCTCTATTAAGGCCTCGAACATACCATCCGTCTCTGGTACACTGTTTTAAATATCGAATTACATCGTTGTTAAGTATTTCGCCCGGCACAACTAGAGGTACCCCTGG
>SKHL01000291.1 GCA_007116995.1 Limnochordia bacterium | reverse complement strand
TGCAAAAGGAGGAACTAACTTGGAAGAACAAGAAAAGTTAACCAATCCGGATAGTACGGAGGAAGTTGAAAATACGCAACTAGAAGAGAAACAAGTAGAAGATAATAAGGTTGAGCCCCACCAGGTCTGCTGCCCGCCGAACACCTTTGCTTACACTGTCCAGCCAGGAGATACCATGTTTACCATTGCTAAAAAGTTCAATGTCAGCCTCGATGCGTTGGTTGCAGCCAATCCTCAAATTGCGAATCCTAATCTGATAGTCCCAGGGCAAACAGTATGTGTTCCCAAGGAGGTAAAACCAGAACCGACCTGTCCACCGAACACATTCGCGTATACGGTACAACCAGGAGATACTATGTTTTTAATCGCTCACCGATTTAATATGCCCTTACAGGTGTTAATCGATGCCAATCCTCAGATTAAAGATCCTAATCGAATATACCCAGGTCAAACCGTGTGTGTGCCAGAGAAGCCACCGCTCACGTGCCCGCCAGGATCCTTTCGTTATACAGTTAAACCGGGAGACAGCATGTGGTCAATCGCCCAACGCTTCAACATTACTCTAGATAAATTGATTAAGGCTAACCCAACGGTAAAAGACCCGGCTCAGATCAGCCCTTGTCAGGTGATTTGCATACCTTGCGGATAAATATTTCTGCAGTAATTCTGATGGCTATCAACGGCTTTCTGATTACATCTGAGGTTTTCTGGTAATACTAAGGAGGATCTCAGGAGGTGCATAAATTTGATTACTGCAGAAGTATCCTTATATCCCGTAGAGACCACCGAATCCGATGAAGTAGTGATGGATTCTCTCAAAGCGCTTGAAGGTCAGCAGCTTCAATATGATATTGGCTCATTAAGCACGCATCTAAGGGGTGAGACCGATGAAGTGTGGAACGCTCTTCGGTCATTACACCAACGAACTCAAGCTACTGACTATGAAGTGGTGATGGTGGTTACCATTTCTAACAGTACATAAAAAAGCCTCATAATTATCTGAGGCTTTTTTACTAGTATATAGATATGAGGTAATTCAATGGATACTATAATTTATTTTGTCGAAGTTATAATCCAATTTCTAGTCATTACACTTGAGTTAATGGGAGCCTTGGTAATTTCCTATTCAGGATTGCTGATTTTTATCCGCTTTTGTCACTTAAAGTTTCATCAGCCGTCCACGGATATCCGACTTAGGTTCGCACGTGCGCTAGCCCTCGGACTTGAATTTCAGCTAGGTGGCGAAATATTACGCACTATTTCAGTACGAGATCCCCAGGATCTACTTATTGTTGGAGCACTAGTATTACTACGCGGTCTTATGACCCTACTGATCCATTGGGAGATAGACCACGAATCAAGATCAATTATCCATGAATCCCAGCACGAAGCCTAAAACTTTAGAAATTCTTCTTTCTTCGCCCTACAACGATACACTTAGCATAGAATATCCAGCATGTTACAGGCTATACTTATTTTCCCACCACGATACTGGGTTCTCCAGCCTGTACACAGCCTACGATTGTGGCCCTATGGGTATGATCATTAATCGAATTTACCAGTTCTAATGCATCATCTGGATGTACAGCGATCAGCAGTCCGCCTGATGTCTGTGGATCATAAATGAGATCAAGATCCGCATCCCGAATATCTCCGGTCTTAATAACATAATCCTGATAGTATCTTTGATTCATGTAGGTGCCAGCGGGCACTAAACCCATGGCTGCCCATTCTAACACGTTATCTAAACATGGAATCTTGGACATAGTAAAATGTAACTGAACATGGCTGGCCTTGGCCATTTCATACCCATGCCCCACCAGCCCAAACCCTGTTACATCGGTGCAAGCATGAGTACGGACCTTTTGCATAGCTATGGAGGCGTGCGCGTTTAACTGGGACATCCATGTAAAGGCCGTACATTGGTCAGTAGTAATCAACCCCCCCTTAAGGGCGTTTATGGCTATACCAGTTCCAAGTGGCTTGGTAAGAACTAATACATCATTAGTTCGTGCTCCTGCGTTAGACATTACTCGCTTAGGATCAACCCATCCGGTGACAGACATCCCATACTTCAACTCATCATCAACGACGGAATGGCCTCCAACTAATAAAACATCAGCTTCTGCCAGTTTATCCATCCCCCCAAGCAGAATCTGACTAATCACTTGTTTATCTAAACATCTAGGAAATCCACCGATATTCATAGCGGTAAAGGGAGTACCGCCCATAGCATATACATCACTCAGTGCATTAGCCGCTGCGATCTGCCCAAAGAGGAAGGGTTCATCGACAACGGGAGTAAAAAAGTCAAGGGTTTGGATTAAAGCACGTTGTTCATCAATCTGAATCACAGCTGCATCATCAGCTGTCTGAAAGCCTACTAAAATTCTCGAGTCATGACTTAGGGGTAGTGCACTTAGAATCGTTGACAGAGCACCCGGCTCTATTTTACAGGCTCAACCGGGATTCTTGCTAAATTGGGTAAGCTTAATCACACTCTGACGCCTCCTTTCCAAAATAAAGATGGTTACCAAGACTGCTAACTACAGATGAATCACTGTGCTATATTACGCTATTCTCACCCTAATACCCTGCTAAATCAAGAACTAGTCGATGTATAAGATCCAGAAGAATATAACTGTTTATTAGCTACTGTTAGGTGTTTTCTTTTATCGTCAACACTAAAAAAACATGCTTAGAATAACAGCCACACCTAAAGCTGGTAATAGATTACCTACAGAAATTTTAGCAATTCCTAGCACGTTCATTCCTATTCCAATGATTAACATACCACCTGTGGATGTCATTTCAACGATAGCACTCGGGTGAAATAAAGGGGCTAAGAAATTCGCTAATAAAGCGATCGACCCCTGGTACAAAAATACCGGTATACTTGAGAACGCTACCCCAATCCCAAAAGAAGAGGCAAAAAAAATGGCACTCACTCCGTCTAGCATGGACTTGGCATACAGAATATCATGAGATTTTTGTAACCCACTGTCTAAGGCACCTAGTACCGCCATAGCCCCTACGCAATACACTAAGGATGCGGTAAGAAAGCCATGTGTCAGTCCGTCTTCCCCATCCATTGGTTTGCGATCTAGTAATCGTCCTATAGCAGCTAGGCGTGCTTCAATGTTTATGCTTTCGCCAATTATCCCACCTACAACCAAGCTTGCAATAGGAAGGAGAATATTCTCACTAGCTAATCCCATACTGATTCCAATTACCATTACAGCTAACCCTAAACCCTGCATAATTGTTACCCTAATCTCTTCTCTTAGCTTTAACGAAACTCCAAGCATTGCACCAAGAAGGATAGCAACTGCATTTACTACCGAACCCCATAGGATCAAAACAAATCACCTTATTCTACCGAGTTTTTGTATCAATTCGGTATCCACAACTGAATTACCTTCTTCTTACCATGAAAATAGGTCTACTTGTATTCTGTAGTCATGTAGCTGGGCCTCAGATTTCCATTGTTTCGTTCGTGGTCTATAGAAGAAAGAGCTGGTCAACAAAGGCCATAGTTTCGGGAGGACCATAACGAGGCAGCAAACGTATGGATATGAGAAAGGCAACAATCGCTACAAGAATGACAATCCAAAGGATGCGTTTCAATGAATTTCCATCTCTCACTTTCATCTAGCTTCATCACTCCTCTCTAGCTTCATATTCTTCCAATTCAGCTAAAAAGTATGTGAGAAAGGACAACATCTCAGCCCTTTGGGAAACTACATTCCCATTATATTGTAACCTGTATCTACGTATAAGATCTCACCTGTTATTCCCGACGATAACCGACTAGCAAAGAAGACAGCTGTATCTCCTACCTCTTCTGCTTCGATATTTCGCCTTAAGGGAGCTCGTTCTGAATGTAGATCTAACATACTAACAAAGCCAGATACCCCTCGAGCCGCTAACGTGTTCACGGGACCTGCAGAGATAGCATTTACTCTAATTTTGTCCGGACCTAAATCATAGGCCAGATAACGAACACTAGCTTCTAGTGCAGACTTAGCGACACCCATTACATTGTAATTCGGTATTACCTTCTCCGCTCCATAATAGGACAAAGCCATAATACTAGCCTCAGAATTTAATAAAGGGCGAACAGCACGGGTTAGTGCGATTAAAGAATAAGCACTGATATTTAGGGCTGTCCAAAAGTCATCTCGGTCCGTTTCCACAAACGGTTGTTCTAAACACTCTCTTGGTGCAAATGCTAGAGAGTGAACTAAACCATCAATATTGCCAATGAGCTGGATACGTTTGGTTACATCGACAAGGTTTGCATCACTTGTAACATCACAAGATATCAGGGCTAACGGTTCTTTAGACAATTCATCTAGCAAACTCTCTACATTCCCTTTCGTTCGTTCACTCTGGTAACCTAAGATTAACTCAGCTCCCTCGGCATCCATGCTCTTCGCGATAGCCCAAGCTAAACTTCGTTTATTTGCGATATTAAAAATAGCGATCTTTTTACCTTTAAGTAGCACTACCTATCATCTCCTGTTAGTATCAGTTAAATTATGACAATCCCATAGAATATATATGTTAACTTAGGTTGTGATTTGAATGAAATGCTTAATATAGCAGGATTTCTTCTAAGAAACGAGAAATAATATGGAAATACGTCATGAGAAAAGGAGTTAACTATGGATCCCTTAGTCAAACGCGTAAATGAATTATATAAAAAGTCAAAAGAAGAAGGCTTAACCCCAGCTGAAACTCAAGAGCAAGCCCAGTTGCGTCGTAAGTATCTTGATCAAGTAAAGGGAAATTTGGTGCAGACTCTGAACAATACTGTATTCATAGATGAACAGGGAAACGAGACTCCGATTAAGAAAAAGGAAAAAGAAAATTAAGAGTGAACTTATTCCTGCTGTTCCATGAGATGCTGTAATTCTTTCACTGTTTTCATTAACACATCCACGTTTGCATCATCCATTTTAAACAGACGTTTTGAAAGGAAATTTAGGCGTTCCTCCACTACTCGATCAATGATAGCTTTGCCGCCTGGCAGTAATTCAATACGGATTACTCGACGATCCTGATCATCTCTAATGCGCTGAACAAGCTTTACACTTTCCATTCGGTCAATCAGATCCGTGACCGTGCTTGAAGCTAAGAACAAGCGAGAACATAGGTCTCCCATGGTTAGCCTCTGATCCCTTAATTGAATCAACGCATAATATTGAGGTAGTGTTATATCGTGCGTTGCTAACAAGCTCTTCGTATTCTGCCGCATCAAGATAGCAATTTTACGCATTTGAAGTTCCAATTCTTGTGCATGATGATGTCGTATCATAAAACTCTACCTTCTTTCTGTGAGTGTACGCTAAACGGAATAACTGGCTTGACTTCGTCTTATTTTGTCTCTTCTCTCCTTTGCTCAATCTCCCGTAACTTAAAGGAAATCCGAAGAAGACTGTCTGTTAAATGCATATGCTCCACAATAAAGCCCTGTGGCACAATTAAATGAATCGGTGAAAAATTCCAGATACCTCTCACGTTGTTTTTCACAAGCCGATCACAGATATCTTGACTAGCATCCCTTGGGGTAGCGATTACACCAATATCTACCCTATTCGCAGCTAAATACTCCTCAAGCTTGGAAACCGGTTGGATAATACATCCAGAGAGAAAATTTCCTTCTAGTAAAGGATTACTATCGAAAATTCCTTGAATTGCAAACCCGCGGTCACGAAAACTACCATAACTAGCAATAGCACGACCTAGGTTTCCAGCTCCTACTAGGATCAAATGATGCAATTTATCCATGCCAAGAATATGCCTAATATGTTCGAGTAACTCGTCCACTCGATAGCCATATCCGTGCTGCCCGAAGGAACCAAAATAGCTAAGGTCCGATCGGATCTGAGCTGCTGTGATGTTAAGTGATTTCCCTAATTGGCCTGACGAAACTCGTTGAATATCTTTCGCCTTCAACTCATTTAAAAATCGAGAATATATGGGCAAACGGGTTATTACTCCCTGTGGTATCCCATTGCGCTTTTTAGTATCACGTGTTGTCACCCAATACCCCGTTGTAAGAAAGCTTCTAAGTCAGGACTCTTACAGCGGGTTTCACCCCCCACTCTGTTATTAGTCGCATACGACACCTAAATTCCACGAACCAATGGAATTATCCACAATTTAAACAATGTTTATTTATTCTCCATAACCTGCCGAACTTCCTTGTTTTGTTTTATTGTGTTTTGCCCCTTGTCTGAATCCTGTACCTATGTCACCAAATAAAAAAGGCTACCTAAAAAGGCAACCTATCAGATCTCTAGTCGTCCTTAGGGTATTAACCCCAATTGCTTTCCATTATATTTAATCACATCAAGAAGTGTTCTAGTCCCTTCTGTTCCAGGAAAGTTCAGAAGAGAATGATACGATTTCTCTGCCGTTACTAGCGGTTGCCCTTGTGCACTATGCCAGTTGTCTATGATCATGACTGGATTTTCCTTAAGTACATTGGCTAATTGGGTTGGAGTCATCTCCCCTGGGCCATATACCGCTACAACATTGTAGCCTAGCCATTCAACAAATCGCTGCTGGTGACCTTGGACCGCAACAGCGATTTCACTAACACACATATTTTTAGCCGCTGACTGTAACTGTTCCGCTAACGCATCTAATTTCTGCTCCCAGGTACTCATGGCAGCTTCTTGACCGAGCTGCATAGCCAATGTACGTACAGATTCACGGAGAATGGGTGGGCTATTATTGGTATTAACTCGCAGTACTTTCTGCTCAGGAATATTGGCTGCCTCCACTAATCTTCGAATAAATGGCTCATAGCCCGCCCAGATGATATAGTCGGCTCTGAGAGCTAACTGAATATCACTAGGACGAAAATCATACTCTGTCGGATGCCGTAATTCTGTGGGAGCTAAAACTCGGATGTTAGTTACACCAGCAGCCTCAGCAATACCTCCAACCCAGGCAGTTGATGCGACCACATTTAGTTCCTGTTGGGCAGAAACCATACCAGATGATATAAAGATAAGTAGTATAACAATAAACAGTATTTTTTTCATTTACGATTCCTCCTTTGAACTAATAACGAAAGTAGTAATATTCCTGTACCACTAACTGCTACACTTGCTCCTACGGGTAAATCAAAGCGTAAGGCCAACAAGAATCCACTGGTTGAACTCAACATACCGAACAGGGATGTAAGAAACAAGGCAGATTTTAGACCACTAGTTAAGGGTAGTGCTGCCATGGCAGGTAACAAAAGCACTGAGTCAACTAATAATGCACCAACAAGCTTTAAAGCGAAAGCCACAGCCGATCCCAATAAAAGAAAGATTATCAGATGGATGAGGCCCACAGGAACACCAAGACTCTTAGCTAGATCCTTATCCACTAAGGTAAGCTGGATTTCACGAAAGCCGAAAAAGAAGACAGATAAAATGAGTAACCCAAGGGAAGCAATGACCACTAGATCTACCGTGGTTAAGAACAGAATACTCCCAGCGAATATACCAAAAACTTCCATTGCGGGAACCCCAGAGCGAGCTAGAATAAGAAATGCGACAGCTAAAGATCCGGTCATAAACAATCCACTCAGGGAGTTAACCGATAGCTGTAACCGGTCTCCGATAGTACCTAACAATCCGGATATAATTATTATCAGGATAAAAGCCCCCGTGGTCGGACTGATTCCTAAACTAATTCCCACTGCGGCACCGAGTAATCCTACATGCATTAAAGTAAATCGCAATCCAGTTAAATTCAGACTAATCACAACCACACCTAATAAGGAAAACATTCCCCCGGCTAACATCAAGCCAATTAAAGAGTTTCGGATAATTGGGATTTGTAACGGTTCTAACCATTCAATCAACACAACACCTACTTATCAATCCATGATTAATTTGCCAACTTTGCGAAAACTGCCACCCAGATTGAAGCTGATGGGTCACCACTATCGATGTGATCTGTAACTGCGACTGTAGCCTGGTAATTAATTCAATTAACTCGTCTTGTGCTTTTTGATCTAAGTATGTAGTAGGCTCATCCATTAGCAAAATATGTGGATCACGGACTAATGCTCGAGCTAAGGCCACCCGTTGCCGTTGCCCACCCGATAAACTGCGCCAGTCTCTTTTACGGAACTCGACCATACCTACCAGAGCAAGGGTTTCCTCAACTCGAAGATAATCCGTCATATTCGGACGTTTCATCCCGTAGAAAAACCGGCCCCAACGCCCTAATAAAACGGTATCTTCAACGGTAATCGGCAGTTGATTCGTGGATTGAATTTGGGCTAAATAGCCAATATTCCGTTTCAACCAATAGCGATCCGCTTCAGAGCTTACTTTCCTTTCTAGAACGAAGAGGTGACCGCTATCGGGAACTAATAGGCCACCTATTACCTTTAGTAATGTGCTCTTTCCAGCACCATTCGGGCCAAAAATACCGAATAAGGATCCAGATGGGATCGACAGAGTAAGACCCTTAAGTACCTCAAAGCCATATCCTGCATGAATATCCTTGAGCTCTACCGCATTCACTCGCACCAAACTCCCTCAATATCCTCTGTCGCCGATAGAGTAAACTGACCGACCACTCCCTTCATACCTAATAAACGGTTGGCCCAGTCCGACACATAATTCGCCTTTCCCCGTACAATTAACACTTTCATGCATGTGTGTTTATCTAAATGCACCTGGAGATTAGCAAGAATAAATAGGGAGGGATGAGGATCGGTCTGAAGTGACTTAAATCGAAACCCGTAGGAATAAATTAAGGTAATCGTCCCTGCTACCTCTCGCTTCCCTTCCTCATAACTATCCTCCATTAGAGCGACTTTTACTAGATCGCGGAGGGCTTCCGAGCGATTCGTGTACCCTTTTTGCGAAATGACTTGATCAAATTTTTCCAATAGACCGTTATCAATAGACACACCAAATCTAGTTAGTTCTCCCATTACATCTCCTGTAACACATTTTTTTTGGTTCGTGTTACATTTATTCTAGAAGAAAAACCAAAGTCCTGCTAAACTTTGGCAAATTAATTAAAAAGCTGTGTAAACTTAGCGTATGCGTATCGATTCTTGGTGTTGAAGTTTCTGACCGCTGATTCGGTCACGGATTATTACCTCTGCTTGATACGTTGTGCGGGGAGCGAAGCGAGGGATATCCACCCAGATATAAAACCACAATGTTGCTGGTGGAAGACTATGTAATTCGCGATAGTCAATCAAATCTGTATGTGAAAACAGTCGAATCCCGAAGCTTCCACGCAAGACCACGTCAACAGCTAGGTCAGTAAGATACTTACCATCTGTTGCTTCCACACGATAGCCTGTTACTTCCATATAGGCATACGCCCGCTGTCCATGGGAAAACTCACTAGACTCATTTGGTTCGTAATCATCATATCCATTAATCTCATTCGCCCACCCGATTTTGATAAACTCCATTTCCTGTTCATTGCATAGCACAGAGCTTGAGCTAATGAACTGAAGGACAATTAGGAAAAACAAAGATAATCTAAGCAATTACTTTTCACTCCTTCTAGGAAATTATGCATCTATGTGGAATAGTAATAATAGAGACCGTTTTGAAAGGGTGACTAACGATGATTAAGAGGCTAAATAAGGGTAAATGGAGCCGCCCTACCGATAGATCTGCTGTTTATATTGAGATTGAACCTGGAAGAGCTTGGGGTCTACGTATCACGCTTATTGATGATTATGCTCGTGTCGAGGCAGTGAAAGGTGAAAAAGATCCCCTTTACAATGCACCTAAACGATATAGTACGAAAGTCTTACCTCCTACTCTATTCGAGAAGATTAGGGGAATATCCTTTGACGACAAAATAATGGCTGAAGTTGCTAATAAGCGAATTGTAATCGGGCAGGAAAATGGTGAGCCTGAGTTCTTTCAAGAAAGACAAAAGAGGAATTGACAATGAATTCACGAATTTTTTACAGCACGATACTTGTGTATACAAGACTATTACCTCTATACTTATAGGAGGGTATGGGTAGTGAAACTATTAATTGTAGGCGATACTGTTGACCCCAAATTATATGATCATTTTCGGCGAGAACGATTTCCGGATATTAACTACATCTTATCCGTCGGGGATCTACCAGCTTGGTATTTATCTTATCTTATGTCTGTATTTAATTGTCCGTTATACTATGTCCGAGGTAACCATGACCATAATTTTGATCGAGAGCCGCCTGAAGGTGGCGATAACATCCATGGGCGCATTGTTAAGGTAGGCAACCTAACCGTTGTTGGATTTGAGGGGTCAATGCACTATCACTCACCAAAAGCGGTGCAAAAAACAGAGCGAGAGATGTGGTGGGAATGGCATCGTTTGCGATTTCGCCTATTTCTGCGGCGAAGAGTAGATATAATTCTCACCCATGCGCCCCCCTTTGGCATTCACGATGCGGAGGATCAATGTCACAAAGGATTTTTAAGCTTTTCCCGGATGATCTATAAATATCGACCTAGTTATTTTATTCATGGTCATACCCACTTAAACTATGGACTGAAACAAAAACGAATCGATATTGTGAACGAGACTACTGTAATAAATGGATATGGCTATTATATCCTTGAGATCGATTGAACAACCTACGAGGAGCTGGTTTAATGCTGACACGAAATACTGTTGAGTCATTTGACCAACGACAATCCGAAGAGCAAGTAACAGATTCAATCGATCTAGGTTTACGCATAGTGGAAGTGAAGAAAATCCTAGGGTCAGTAAACCGTTGGCAGGATTTTGACTCTCACTTCCGAATTAAGTTGCGCTCAAAAGGTGCACAAGAACGCTTCCGGAACATTAAAAGAGCAATGGAAGAAGGTCAGGTATTCCCTCCTGTCATTCTTTACAAAATCCTTGATACCTACTATGTAGTAGATGGAAATCATAGAGTGTCCGCTGCTAAGCAGGTAGGACAGACCTATATTGATGCCGAAGTAACTGAGTTCCTACCTCCAGCTGATTCCAAAGAGCATCTACTATGGAGAGAGCGTTCCACCTTTGAACTAAAAACCGGTCTTGATGATATAGAATTTAGTGAGCTAGGCTTATACGATAACCTTCTTGTCCAGATTGAACAGTTTCGGCAGGAGGAAATCAAATCCGAGAATTATATGTTCACCCTAATGGAAGCAGCAAAGAACTGGCATTCTCAGATATATGCACCTGTAGTAGAACAGATCCATAAGGAACGTCTATTGGATGAGTTTCCCAGTCGCAAGGAGGCCGATCTATTTCTCTATGCCACCTATCATAGAATGGCTAAAAGCCGCCTTTCCAAGGAGAAAGTAACCTATCGCGAAGCTCTAGCTGATTTTCATCCCACTCCCCATAAGTCATTAGGAGAAAAGATCCTCGAGGTTATCACTGGAGTCTTCCACTTCTCCGAAGATATTGATGACTGTCCTTATGGGCTTATTATAGACGAGGATGGATTAGTAAAGGTAGGAAAAAACTGTGGTGGATGTACTAAGTGTTTTGACAATAGGAGGAGAGAGTCTCAGGAAAAGGAAGGCAAAGTTATTTCGTCTGATGACTTTTTTGGATTACTCTAACAGACTGAAAAAACAACATGCCGTTTCAATTAAGAGCGTCTTTTTTCACAATACTAGAAAGCGTGGGGTTTTTACCCTTTGCTTACAGAAGGTTTATTATCTTGTTTTGCGATTGGAAGGTGCGGAATGTCTAAAACCAGAAAAATACTGCGAATTCTTGCCAAAACCTATCCAGAGCCAGAGACAGCTCTCACTCACGAGAGTCCTTTTCAACTATTAGTGGCTACCATATTATCTGCCCAATGTACCGATCAACGAGTGAATATTATAACAGAAAAGTTGTTTGCAGATTACCCTACTGTATGGAAGATGGTTACCCTTCCCCTTCCCGAGCTTGAAAAATATATCCGCAGTGCTGGGCTGTGGCAGACGAAAGCTAGTAATATCAAGAAGACCTGTCAGCGTCTGATTGAAGAGCATAATGGTGAAGTACCAGCAGACCAACGAGCATTAATGGCTTTACCAGGGGTGGGTCGAAAGACAGCCAATGTAATCCTGGCCAATGCATTTCAAATCCCAGCTATTGCTGTGGATACCCATGTTCTCCGAGTAGCCAATCGGCTTGGATTAGCCAATAGTAAAAGCCCAGACCATACTGAGGAACAACTGATGAAAATTATTCCTAAGAAGGACTGGGCTGATGCTCACCATTGGTTAATCTTTCATGGTCGGAAAATCTGCAAGGCTCGTAAACCGCTGTGTCATGCCTGTCCCTTACGGGATTTATGCCCTAGTAGCACCGCTCTAGAGACCGATCCGCAAGAAGAGTAACAAGGTAAAGGCTATGACACAAGCCACAATCAGTGAGTCAAAGTTGAGATTCTGTGTATTCCAAGAAGTAACACTGGCTGGCACTTGGACTTTGCTATGAAGCTGTTCTTTGACTCCCTTACTAGTTTCAGTGATTGTTTTAGCCCAATTATAAGCAGCACTTACGTCTTCCTTTGCTCCCTGTCGGGTGGCCTTTTTGTCTATCCTTAGTTGCTCTAGTTTTTTCTCAATCCGTTGGGAGGATAAATCAGGCACTTGCAGTCCCCCTAGCCAGATAATCAGTCTCATATTCCTCCTAGAGAATAAACCACTGTTGAACGGCTGGGGCTAGATATTGGACAACGATATTTGAGAAAAGACCAAAAGCCACAGTAGCTACAGATAAACTAATTAGGGCAATCTTAGCTCCAATGGGGATTGGATGAACCTGATCTAATTTCGCATCTGCTCCAAAAAACCCATTAATCACGATGGGTAGATAATAGAGACCGTTAAGAAAACTACTGACCAAAATAACCATGACGTAAAAAGGTTGATCTCCATCTAACGCTCCTAGCCCGAGGTACCACTTACTAATAAATCCATTCAAGGGCGGAATACCTACCATAGCTAAAGCTCCGAGAGAAAACGCAATCATTGGTAATGGATAAACTCGACCGATTCCGTTAAGTGTATTAATACGCCGACGGCCCGTGAGTTTAATCATCAACCCGGCAGATAAAAACAGCATCGCTTTCATAACTGCATGATTGAGAATATGAAGCAAGGCACCCATTAACCCATTATACGTAAATAAACCAATTCCTAGAAACACATAGCCAATTTGGGCAACCGTGGAATAGGCAAGCATTTTCTTAATATCTGTTTGACGAATCGCCAACAGAGATCCCAGAAATATACCTAATGTGGACATGAGCAACAAACTAAATTGTAAGGGTACTAGAGAAATGAAATCAAGAGTAAACACGCGAAACACTAATTTGAGGAAAATAATAATATAAACCTTGACCACCAAAGCTGACAATATTGCACTTGAACTGGTAGGGGCTGATCCATGAGCGTCAGGGAGCCAAACATGCAATGGATATAGAGCGCTTTTTACTGTTAAGCCTACCATGAACAGTCCTAAGGTGGCTAGTACATTCAATGGATAGTCAGCAAATGCCTGCGGCAATGCACTCGCGATATAAGTCAAATTAAGATATCCTGTTACCATGTATAAGCTAGCGATAGCTAACAAAACCCAACCCGAACCAAGTGTACTTAAAACAAGATATTTTACGCTGGCCTCAATGGCTAACTTATTACCATTAACAGCGACTAGGGCTGCCGCGGAAACCGATGAAATTTCCAAAAAGACAAATACATTAAATAAATCATTCGTGCTAGTAATTCCTAACAAGGAAGCTAACAGAATTAAAAAGAGAGCGTAATAATAGCCAATAACCTGTTCCTTAATCTCCTTAAATAAGATTCCATATCCAAATAGTAAAGTAAGAAAACTAATGCTTGAAACAATGAGTAGGAAAAACGCGGAGATCCGGTCGATTAAAAACTCAATCCCCCAAGGTGGTTCCCAATTCCCAAAGTGATACACCACTGGACCATGATGACTAACTTGATAAGCGATAGTGAGTGAGAGCACAACTAATGATGCTGTACTTACTAATGATGCTACTCGTGCATATCGCCATGCTTTTGGTCCTAGTAATAGAATTGAATACGCTGTCATCAGTGGGATAACCACTAATAACGGCGATGCATGCTCTAAGATCATTCCTCATTTCTCCTTATTCGGGCGATCTCCTCTACATCAACTGTGCCATAGTGCTGGTACAGTTTTACCACTAAAGCCAAGGCAAAGGCTGTTACACTCACAGAGACAACAATACCCGTTAAAATTAGTGCCGATGGTAATGGATTAATATACCTGACATCATCCCGACCTAAAATAGATGCAGTTCCTCCAGATATGTAGCCAATAACCACAAAAAAAAGGAAGATCGCGCTCTCCATAATATTCATACCTATAATTTTCTTAATCAGATTGGAATGAGATAGCATAATCCAAAAACCAGTTAAGAACAATATAATTGTCATACTATAAAAGGCATTATCTCCCAATTTAACTAGGTCAAACACACTTATCCCTCTTCCTGTTCGTCTTCAACTAAATGAGCAAATAAGGTAACCATTGTGCTAGTTACTTTTACTCCAATCGCAAAAGTTAGCAGAAAAATAATTCCCCCGCTTGAAAGTCGACCCGAAATACCCAGAGGAAATCCAGCTCCCTGGTTAGTAAGGAAACGTGAACCTAAGAAAATACCACTTAACCCCACAAACGTAAAAAATAACGCTGCCGCACTTTCTAAAACACGAGTATAATGTTCAGGAATTCGATTCTGTTCTGACTGAAGTCCAAAG
>SKHL01000151.1 GCA_007116995.1 Limnochordia bacterium | reverse complement strand
CCCTGCTGTTCCCTTGGCTAAAAGCATCTGCATCCAGCGAAGCATATCGTTCACGCTTGAATTGATAGCCCCGGCCGGCTCCATTCCGGTCATCCGTCGAAAGTCCATCTCAGTCACCTGATCGCGCTGAAGAGCATAGGGACGAGCGAAGTCCTCCATGGTCTGACTCACTTCCACACAGAAATTTGTACGCTCCATACCGAGCACATCAAAAATGCGTTTTTGGACTAGCTCTTCCCATTCCATGTCAAAAGCTTCGCCTGCTAGATACCCTATGGTTGTATATCCGTAGTTATTGTATTGAAATTGCGAACGAAAATCCAAGGAAGGCTCTAGGTACAAGATCAATTTCCCCCTCCCATGTCCCAAGAAGATCTTGGTGACTATGGGCGCTCGCACTCCATCCAACAATAGATATGAAAAGAACCAATGCCAAACATACAGAACGAATTCTCATACTATGTGCCCTCCAACCTGTGTTATATGATCATATTTTTATCCAACATCCTTATATCGAAGCCACTTCATGATTTCGCCCATGTCTGCAGTTTTGCCATACATGAGCATCCCGATTCGAAAGATCTTAGCTGCCATCATGCCAATAATGACAACAGTAATCCCTAAAGCTACTGCACTCGCCATTATTTGCCACATAGGCACCCGGGTAATTGCTGCGCGCATAATCATAATTACAGGACTTGTGATAGGGAATATACTAGCCACCTGGGCGATGATACCATCGGGGTTCTGTACCACGGGAGCAATAAACAGAAAGGACATCATGGGTATCATTATTACAAGCCCTTGGGAATTACCAGCACTCTGCAGATCCTCCATGGTTGCACCAATACCTACAAACACAGCACTAAAGAGCAAGTATCCGCCAAGGACAAAGAAGATGATTAAGGGTAGATTGGCACTAGCCAGTGCTTCCAATACAGGAAAATCCAGCAGATAAATAACCGCAGGTAACCCTAAAAGTAGCCAGAACCCTAACTGTAGAATCCCTAGCAAGAAATGGCCGATGATCTTTCCTTGCATTAGATTGCTTGAAGAAATCGAGGATAGAACTACCTCGGCCATGCGATCTCTCTTCTCCTGTAGTGCACTTTGCATCAACATGGTACCTGAGGAGAAAACGAGAAAGAACACAAGCACGATGGATGCGATTCCGACAACTATCCCATGACTATCGGGTACATCAGCATCTTCCATAGCCATAGCTACGACAGAGCTCTCCGATGTAAGGTAGACAAGCTGTTCTCTATCCATATCCGTTTCCTGCACACGGGCCTGTTGGAGTACATTCGTTAAGACGCTCTGGAGCACAGCCACCCCTTCGTGGTTACGATGCTGGTAGATGATGCTGGCTTCACCAGTCTTCAGGAACTCCGCGGATATCACCAGATAGCCCGTGGCATCGGTATCTCGCACTACCGCTTCTGCACTATCACTACCTCCTGTATGGATTTTTAACTCCACATTACTCAGAGTCAAGCCTGAATCCATAATACTCTGGGTCTCATCAACCACATAGTATGTTAACATCTGAGGTTCATTCCACCGTTCAAGCAGCCGGGGCAAGCCTGCAAAAACCAACATGATTAGGGGGGTTATTAATAGGCCGATGATGAATTGCTTGTTACGCAAGTTCCGCATGATTTCCCATTGGGCTATCTTCCAAGTCTGTCTCATCATTTATACCTCCTTGAGCGATTTTTACAAATATATCATGAAGTGACATGCGTGCAATACTTAACTCGGATATAGTAGCTGTGCTGGGAATACTAGCGAGGAAATCAGCTGGACGAACTCCGTCCTTGAGAGTCAAGACCCAGCGTTTCGACCCGGGTTGGTTATAGTGGGCCACACTCGGCAGCGACACCACTTCGTGAATATCCTGATGGGCCCAAACAATCACCCGATAATTTCCATACTGTTCTTTGATTTCTTGCACTGTTCCGTATGACACTTCCCTGCCTTGATGAATCAAGAAAATCCGGTCACACAATTCCTCCACAATATTCATCTGATGACTCGATAGCAAGATGGTTGCTCCCTGGTTGGCCAATTCCCGGATCTCTGCTTTAAAAACATCCTGACTCACCGGATCCAAACCGGAGAAGGGCTCATCTAGAATAATGAGTTTCGGTTGATGGAGGATGGATGCAATAAATTGAACCTTCTGGGCCATCCCTTTGGATAATTGTTCTATTTTGCTTGTTGCATAGTCCTCTAGGCCAAATTTCGCCAACCACGTCATAGCCCGCTCCTTGATGACAGCTTTATCTACATTCTTTAGTCCCGCAAGAAAAAATAGGACATCTATCACTCGGGCTTCTTTATACAGTCCCCGTTCCTCAGGTAGATACCCAACCATCGATTTGGGAACCCCTGGATATGTAGTTCCATTTAGAGAAAACTGAATTTCTCCATCATCAGGAGCTGTAATACCCATAATCATCCGAATCGCGGTTGTTTTTCCTGCTCCATTTGGACCAAGGATACCTGTAATTTCACCAGCTCGAGCCTGAAACGAAATGGAGTCAACCGCACATTTTGCTCCATATTCCTTTCGGATCTGCTTTATATCCAAACCTTCCATACTCTAACTCCTCCTCAACGGTGTAATTTTTCTCCGCAAGCGCAGACCATATACACAGTAGCATAATTTTTTCACAAAGTAAACGAACTTAAGTCTGATCCGGATATCCGACCCCAGACTTACCTACTACAGCCGCGGCAAAAAGAAAGTAGCCCCCCATAGAGCCACATAAAACGCCACAATAGCAACGTAGAGTTGCATACCTCCTGCCGGGTTAATTACACCCTGCAAAACCACCATAGCTACCGAGAACAAAGTTACAACAGCCGCGAAAACGACACCGACCAGGGAAAACCTATCCCTAGACAAAATGCGGATCCCTCTATCAATAGTGTTGTTCAAGCTCTCCATCGTAATGGACACGGGGTTGCCTGACCGCGCCCTATCGCGCAAAGCCACAAGCAAATCACTGGATTCCCATAACACTACAACCGCTACAATGATACCTAGTCGGCTCAGCAAGTGAAGGTATGCGAAGGATCCTATCTTGGGCTGATCCCATCCGATCGCCATCATAAGACTGTTTATCACAGTAATGACTGCAAAAACTTGAGCAATTTGTTCTCCGATGCTGCGTTCATCAGCAGAAAACCACCTTATTAAGGCCTTAACCGGGTTCTTCGTAAGCATCGCGTTGTCACCTCCGTGTAGTCATTCTCGCCGTGCCGGTCGCAACCTAATGACAGATGCCATCAAGGCACTTCAGACCTTCCCCGCAAGGGGTGCTCTAGACTTCACCATCACAGCGATGATCGCCCATTGCTATGTTTATTTCGCCAAAATCTAGACTATCCCTGACCATTTCACTACGTAGTTTCAATGCGGGCATCGACGAGAGGTTCTTGGCAAGACAGCACCATCGGTCTCGCTTATACTATTGAGTCAAGCAATGATCCTCTGCCGGTCGGTTACTTAAATCTGCATTTAGTTGGAGAAAATATGGCACCACTTTCTAGTTATCCTTCCGTTTGAAGTTTCATAACTCCTCCGATTAAGAGTATTGTTCCAATAGTCGCCATCCACAACATGGGTGTCACCAAAGAGGAAACGCCCACTCCTAGCGTTAGAACATCTCGTAGCGCATTTGCTGCCCAACTCTGGGGCGACACAGTAGCAATTAACTTAATTACAGCGGAGGCGTTATCAATTTCAAAGAAAATTCCACCCAGCATCGTACCAACCATTACAACACCCATAGCCACTGCTTGAACTTGCCCTTGGGACTTTAAAAACCCAGCCAAGAAAAGGGCAAGACCTGTCATTGCAAAGATGTAAACCATCAGTACAACAATGGTTGCCAGAAAGCCGTGGTTCCAGGGTGCTCCAAACAAATATTTACCAGACAACAATAGAATCAGCGACTGCGCCGTAGCCATCACAAACAACCGAATGAAATAGCCTGCCATGATATGCCAATAGGTTGTAGTACTAGCTAACATTCGTTGCCATGTACCGGTCTGCTTCTCGTCTAAAATATAGCCGCCAGCTGAAGTGATGATGTTAAGCCCAACAAACATAACCAAGACTCCCAAGGTAGCCATCTCATAGACCTCAACTGGAAGAAAACTCATTACCCAAGTCATCATAATGGGAAGACCCAATAAAAACATTAGATACGCTG
>SKHL01000205.1 GCA_007116995.1 Limnochordia bacterium | reverse complement strand
CTTGGTGGTCAAAGGTTTAGGCCAGGAAGAAGTGAACCTGGCGTTGTTGTTGAGCGTAGAAGTTTTAGGCTTGGGAGCGCAGGTGAAGTAGGCGAGATACAAAGAAGTAGAAGAAACATTTAACGTAGAGGAATAGGTTTATGGAAGGACAAGTTAAGCAAGAAAATAGTAGTAGTGAAAGAAATTATATGAGTCAGGTTAATAGTGACTCAGCGGTTATTTACAGGTTGAACCCTGATGAAGTAGTTTTGAGGATTGAGAGTTATCTTCGTGGTGGTTATGATAGGGAGTATTATGATGATGCGCTTGGTGAGGTTAGGACTAGGTTTGTTAAGACTGGTGATAAGGTGTTGAATGAGAAAGGTGTGCAGAGCGTTATGGCTAGTGTGAAGAGTGTTCTTAATGCAAGTGTTGTTCAGGGTAATTTTGATGAGGCAAGGTTTGTTAAGTATTGTGAGGAGTTGCATGATAGGTTGGCTTTTAATTTGATGCTTAATAAGGATAAGTGGGGTGTGTTGGATAATGGTACGTATCATAACGTTGTTGGTAATATTATGAGTACTGTTTATCCTTTTATGAGTAGGCTTGTTGATAATAAGGAAAGGGATGGTCTTAATGTTATAATTAAGGAGAGTATAAATACGGTTACAGGCAAAGGTAAGAGTTTGCTTGGTTTTGGGGGTAGATAAAAGTGTTAAGTGGAATATTAAGTATTGTTGGTTGGGTTGCAGGAGCGAGTATCCTTGGTGGTTTAGTGTGGATGTTTTTTTGGTTTAAGAGTTTTAGTAAGATTGAGGCTGAGATTACTGAGATAACGAGTAATGGTACTTTGGTGTATCGTGATAAGGTTAGGTACGTGACTGATAAAGAAGGTAGGGCTGGTTGGCAGTTTTTTAAGACTAAGAGTCCTGTTGGTGGTAGGAGCAGGGTGATTAATGCTCCTCCTACTAAGTACGTGGATTTATTAAGTAATGGTAAGAAGTATGTTCGTTTGGTTAAGACTGGGGATGATATGAGTATTTGGCATCCTAGTTTTGAGGGTAAGATTGCTACGACTGAGGTTTTGAGTAGTGATGACAGGCAGGCGTATCTTTATGAGATGCAGAAAAAAGCTACGTATGGTAAACAGAGTTGGCTTAGTGTTTTGAATAATGCTTTGCCTTTTATTACTATGATTATGGTTGTGATTGGCGGTGTGATTTTGTATGATACTGTAAGTGAGAATATGGTTGTGCAGGCTGAGATTAATGAGAGGACTATTGGTAAAACCACTGAGGTTTTGGATCGAGCGGTTAGTATACTTGAAAGAGTTGATGGTGGTAGTGTTGATAGGTTAAATAATTCGAGTGGAGGTGTGCCAAATTGAAAGAAGATACAAGGAAGTATGTTAAGAATAAGTTAAGAGAAGGCGTTGAGGAAACTGAGAGATTAATAGTTCAATACAGAGGTAAGATAACTGAGTTTCGTGATGCGTTAAAGTTATTGGAAGATGATGTGGTGTTAATGAGGAAGGCTTTGGAGGAGTTAAAGGAGTAAGATGGTGATTGGTGGAGCAGCAGCGGTAGTGATTGGTGTAGGTTTGCTTAGTTTTTTAGCTGCTTACTTCTTTTTTAAATTAGGTGAGCTTACAGGTTTGGAGCATTTGTTCTTACAGTTATTGATGTTTGGAGTTGTTTTGTTGTCTGTGCAAGTACTTGGCGTGGCGGTGTATGATAGTAGTTATAATTGTGATATAAAAATGATTAGTCAGTTTGATGATAACAGTGCAAATCCTGATAGTAATAAAACATTTACTTATGGACAGGTCTGTGGTGATGAAGCTAGTACTGGTGCTAATAGTTTCTTGCGTCTTACGACTTGGTTTACAAGACTTGGCTTTATATACTTGTTCTTGTACTTATTGTTTAAGGTGTTGGAGATGCTTGGTAAGCTTCCTAAAGGTATGAGGAGGGATGACTAGTGGTTAAGAGCGGTGTGTGGATATATGTGAGTAAGGATTTTAAGAAGGATAGGGATTTGGCGGCTGCTAAGTTGCAGGTTAATAAGGTTGATGCCACTGATATTGTTGGTCGTGCTTTTAAGGATGAGAGTTTTCTTAGTCGTATGATGCGTGAGGCTGAGGAGGAAGGTAAGCGGAGGGATAAAGGATGGTTCTAGGTAAGAAGGGTTATATTGGTCCTTTGGTTATGGGTTTGCTTGGACTGGTCTTTTTTAGTTTGGCTTTATTGGTATCAGTTATTGTTATTAACAATTTTAGTGAGGAGTTATTAAACGATCCTAACTTGGAGCTTAGGGAGGATGTTAGTGATAGCGTTGCGGATATGAATACTCGTTTGCCTCAGGCTTTGGATGGTATAGTGTTGATGATTCTTGGTGGCTTGGTAATTGGGGGTTTAGTGTTTAGTTACTTCGTTGACTATAGCCCTGTCATGTTTTTCTTGGTGTTCTTTGTAAGCCTAGCATTATTACTTGGTCCTATGTTGTTTAGTAACTTATGGGGAGAAGTGGTTAGTGATCCAGCGGTGTTTGGTTATCAAGATCAATTCACGGTTACTAATTTTGTTATGCAGAATTATCCATGGCTTTGGTTTGGATTTAACACTTTGTTCTTATTCGTATTTTTAGGGAGGGACCGATTCCAATGAATAAAGCGTTTGTATTTTTGGGTTTGTTCTTAGTATTGTTTTTGGCTGTGCCTAATGTTAATGCCGATTTAACTGATGGTGCTGTGGCTTATTGGGGTTTGGATGAAACTAGTGGAACAAGTGCTGATAATAAAGTAAGTTCAAGTCATGATGGTATTCTTAGTAATAGTGGTATCATTAGTAGTGATTCTAAAGTTGGTTTAAGAGCTCATAATTATGGGGGAAGCACTGCTTGGTTTACTGATACTAATGGTGCTTTTGGTTCTGTTGGTACTTCGAGTTTTACTTTTTTAGTTTGGACTAAGATTAGTGATACAGGTAGTACTGAGAAGTTTCTTTTATATACTGGTAGAGACGGAAGCTTTGTTGATGTTTTTGTTATTGAGAGTATAAGTAGTACTTTAAGAATAAGGGGGAGAATTGGATCAGGAGATGTTGCGACTTTGCAGAGTGGGTCTTTGAATACAAGTGAATATGTTTTGCTTGGTGTTACTAGAAGTGGAACGACTGCAAAGCTTTTTATTAATGGAGTCGAGGTGGATAATGATACTGCATCTGGATGGGGTGTTGACATTGGTTCTACTACGAGTTTTATAGAGCAATTTGGTCGTTTATATACGAGTTCGTTTAATGCTAATGCTTATGTAGGCCTTATAGATGAACCTTATTTACTTAGTGGAGTTGTTTGGGATAGTACTCAAATGATGAATTATTATAATTTACAAAATAATAATGCTACTAGTTGTGTTCAGTATCCCACTTTTAATTGTGATAATGCAAGTGATTTTAGTTTGTCGGCTCGTAATAGTTTTGATAATAGTGTTATTAATAATTTTAGTGTTAGCTTGGTTAGTAATGAGACTTTGAATTATAATACGAGTAATGGAACAATTACGACTGATTTATTGCAAAATGATACAAGGCTTTGGAACATTACGTTTAGCGGAGATTTCTTTAATAGAACGTATGAAAATTATAATATAAGCAGTAATTTGCAGGGCAGCTTGGATTTGGCTAGGGCTAATTTTAGCACCACTGATTTGTTTGGTAACCCTGTGTTTAATGCGAGTTATATACTGAGTAATGGTACTTTTACAAGTTCTAGTTATAGTACCGGTGTTTTAAATCCTATTGTTAATGGGTTTTGGAATTATACTTGGTTTAAGCCTGATTGGTATAATTTGACAGGTAGTTTTAGTTTTAGCGGTACATACCCTTATGAGACTGATAATAACGTGTTTGGCGGGGTTTATGATGGTTTAATTAATGTTTCTTTGTATGATGTGTTTAGTAATGATACTATATCTAATTTTACTGTGAACCTCACAGTGGGTGGTGTGCCTAGTTATACTGACAGTGCAACTACAACTAATGGAACAGTGACTTTGCCTGTGTTGCAAGGTTATAATTATACTTTGCACATATTTGGTGAGGGTATAAGTCCTCAGACACAAAACATATTTGTTAATACTAGTTTTGAAAGTTATAATTATACTAGTTTTAGTGAAAGAAGTATTTTGTTTAGGTTTTTGAACCAGGAAAATAGGGAGTTAGTGGTTGGTCCTAATATTACTTTGGAGTTGATAAGTGAGCCTCAGGCAG
>SKHL01000051.1 GCA_007116995.1 Limnochordia bacterium | reverse complement strand
AGGTTAGCTGTAGGACTGATACTATTACTAATCCTAACCACCAATAGCTATGCTTCTTCATTACAGGTAGCAGGTCATGTATTACTTGGTGGTACTCGTAGTGATCAGGACAGTAGTGGGTTTGGTGTGTTGGCTCAGGCCTCCAACCAAGTGTATCCTCGTGTATATCTAAGCGCAGATATTGTTGCTGCAACGGCTAGGTCTATTGCCGACAAACCTCTTGTACCGTTTGAGAGTTTAACACAGCAATTCACACACTTTGGTGGAAGATACGCGGTCCTTCAGGATTTGCATCTTACAGCCTGTCTAGGTGTCGGATATACGCTTTATGGGTATCAATATCGTGATGGTGTGGCAGGTAGCGATGGGTATGATCTACGTGGTCAAGGCCCCTATGGTCAGGTTTTTGTTCAGTCCCAGTCCAACGGCAAGATCAATTTAGAAGGTGAAGTCAATGTATCCTGGTTGGCAAAATTCCAAGACAACGAAGGAAAGAGCGAAGGCACACTATCGAGTGTTCGTGGGAAGGTTGGTTATACAATAATGAATGGTTTGTCCTTAGAGGCTATGTTCATAAGGAACAGGGCTGTATATGGGAAGGATACGATTACGAATACCTTGTATGGTCTTGGTATTGCCTATCGGTTCTAAGAGCAGATTCCTACTAGATCAAGCAGAGTATGACTCTGAAACTAGGATTAAATAATTGGCATGTTTAGAGCTTTAATCTCCAGGAAAAGGGGGATTGGAGCTCTTTTGATTATAAAGTAAATTAAGTTCCAGCAAAACAGTAAACTTTACTACTGGTGTAGGTACCTCTTGTAGCTTACCAAAATATTGAGTAGATGCAGGAATCCAGAGTGTTGTAGTCGAAATTGTAGAGTTGTTGAAGGAGGAGATTCGATGAAGATTGCAGTTGTTGGATATGGAAATATAGGGCGTTTTGCTCTAGAAGCTGTGCAAGCGGCTCCGGATATGGAATTAGCAGGTGTTGTTCGCAGGAGTGTTGGCCACGATCAACCGGCTGAACTCGATAATGTGTTAGTAGTAGAAGATATTGACGAATTAGGCCATGTTGATGTGGCACTACTCTGTACACCGACTCGTTTGGTTCCTAACTATGCAAAAACTATTTTGGCTCAAGGGATAAATACGGTGGATAGCTATGATATTCACGGTAAACTAGCGGATTTAAGAAACGAGTTGGCCGAGGTAGGTAAAGCTCATGGAGCCGTAGCTGTAATATCGGCTGGCTGGGATCCTGGTACTGACTCCTTAGTCCGTGCTATGTTGGAGTTAATGGCTCCGAAAGGGGTTACATACACGAATTATGGTCCTGGGATGAGTATGGGTCATTCAGTGGCTGTTAAGGCTATTGAAGGCGTGGTGAATGCGCTGTCTATTACTATTCCTATTGGCACTGGACTACATCGTCGTTTAGTTTATGTCCAATTAAAGCCTGGGTTTGATTTTGAAAAAATGGAGAAAACCATTAAGGAAGATCCCTATTTCGTTAATGATGAGACTCATGTAGTCGCGGTCGAGGATGTTCAGACTCTTATCGATATGGGACATGGAGTATCTATGGAACGGAAAGGTGTGTCGGGGTTTACTCATAATCAGCTGTTTAACTGGGAGATGAGGATTAATAATCCAGCTCTGACTGCTCAGATTATGGTGGCATCAGCACGCGCCGGTATGAAACAAAGACCGGGGGCCTATACCATGTTAGAGATTCCGATGATTCACTTCTTGGCTGGGGATGAAGATGAAATAATTCGTCGCTTAGTCTAGTATACTCGGAGGAAGAATCGTGTGAACAGATAGATTTAAGGAGGTATATTATGGGTCAAGTGAGAGTTAGGTTTGCACCAAGCCCAACAGGGTATTTGCACGTAGGAGGTGCTCGGACGGCTCTGTTTAACTACTTGTTTGCTCAGCAAAACAAGGGTAAATTCGTGCTACGAATTGAAGATACAGATCTGGCACGCTCAACAGAGCAGTCTGTTGATGGCATTCTCGAAGGAATGACCTTTTTGGGATTAGAGTGGGATGAAGGACCAACACAGGGTGGAGAACATGGTCCCTATTTCCAAAGCCAGCGGTTAGACTTATATCAACAGCATGCAGATCAATTGGTAGCATCAGGTCGAGCATACCATTGTTTTTGTACTCCTGAGGAACTCGATGAAATGCGAAAAATCGCAACGAGTAAGAAACAGGATCCCAAGTATGATGGTCGGTGTCGCCATCTTACTGAAGAGAAACGCCAAGCTCATTTGCAGGCTGGGAGAAAAGGGATTTTGCGCTTTAAAACGCATTCAGACGGCGCTACTGTAGTAAATGATCTAATTCGTGGTAAGGTTACCTTTGAGAATAAGCAGCTTGATGATTTCGTTATCTGGAAATCTGATGGAATGCCCACCTATAACTTTGCGGTGGTAGTTGATGATGCTCTTATGCAGATCAGCCACATAATTCGTGGTGAGGACCATTTGTCGAATACGCCTAAACAGATACAAATCTATAAAGCACTAGGGTTTCAAGTACCTGAGTTTGCCCATATTCCTATGATTTTGGGTCCCGATAAGTCTCGCTTAAGTAAACGACATGGAGCTACATCCGTCACCCAGTTCCGCGACGAAGGATATTTAAGGCAGGCCATGGTTAACTATTTAGCGCTGCTTGGCTGGTCCTATGATGATGCACAGACGTTGTTCACCTATGACGATCTAGTGGAGAAGTTTAGTCTCTCAAAAGTAAGCAAGAATCCAGCAGTTTTCGATATTAAAAAACTACAGTGGATGAATGGCGTCTACATTCGTGAAATGGATCTAGATCATCTGTACCAGATAGTGCTACCCTTATGGCAAAATGCAGGTTTTCTTGCAGCAGACCCGAAGGAGTCAGAGGTAAACCGTGCAAAACTAATTCTTGGTGAACTTCAATCCCGAGGGAAATTACTAACAGAATTTGAAGAGAGCGCATATTATTTCTATAAGGATCAACTTGAATATAACGAAAAAGTTGTACGCAAGGTGTTATACAAAGAGCAGGCTATCGAGATACTTACGTTGTTATTATCTCAAATGCTGAAAGTAGACGATTTTACCCAAACAGATCTAGAACCGATTTTTACCGAAGCACAACAGAAATTTGAATGTAAACTGGGCGACATTATCCAACCTATACGAGTGGCCGTAACCGGGACTAATGTAAGTCCAGGGATTTATGAAGTGCTAATGCTAATCGGGCGAGCAAAAAGCTGTCAAAGGATTAAGGATGCAGTAGAGATGGCTAAGGCCCACTTCAATGAGGTGAAATGAATAAGGTAAGATGTACAATGAGATCGGAAAATAGGATTTACAGGTACTTCCGGGGGAAATCATGCAAACCATTAGAGGACAGTATGCGTTTGTTTATGGAGAAATATTGTTCTGTGCTTGGGATAATAAGTAAGACAGCCCAGATTAATTGGGATGTTACTATTCTTAGCGCGCAGTAAAATTTCGCTTTACAACAAGTTTTGTGGCTGTTATAATGTAAAAGTGGTCGTGCTCCCATCGTCTAGGGGCCTAGGACATCGCCCTCTCACGGCGGAGACAGGGGTTCAAATCCCCTTGGGAGTACCATCTTTTCACCATCCGGTATACTGGATGGTTTTTTTGTCTAGAAGGGAGCGTGGACTAATGGCCAGTTTATATACGCGAAAAGGTGATCAAGGACAAACAGTATTGACCGATGGGGAAAAAATTAGCAAAGGAGATATACAGGTAGAGTGTTATGGGACTCTAGATGAGCTTAAGAGCTATATTGGTTTATCCATGGCCTTTATTACTGAAGATGGACTAGCTAAAGAACTACAGTATATCCAAGAGCGATTATTCATTCTAGGCGGGATCTTAGCTCATAGTAAGCTAGTGTCACTCAAAGCAGAAAATCAGATTACCGCTGGTGATATAAGGAAACTAGAGCAATGGATTGATCAAAAGCTAGCAGCTATGCCTCCAATTCGGCATTTTGTTGGGATATCGACACATAAAGGATCTGCTGTTCTGGATGTAGCACGAAGTATCTGTCGACGTTGTGAACGAAGCCTCGTTCGCATGCTAGAACAGAAAAGCATCGAAGTAGACAGTAACGTACATGCATTTCTTAATCGTCTCAGTGATTACCTGTTTGCAGCTTCATGTTGGATTCGATACGTAGAAAAAGAGGAATAGCCTCATAGGACATATAGCCATTCTTACTTTTTGATTATTTTTT
>SKHL01000046.1 GCA_007116995.1 Limnochordia bacterium | reverse complement strand
TATAATGTATATTCTGCCTTGGTTAGCACAACATAGACAGAACTAGCAAATATAAATTGAGGAAAAAGGGTGGCAGACTTGACTGAAATCAGAGAGATCACAATTGTAACCATTCGTTCGTTGTTGGCTTTTGTTGCTTTACTGATTATGATGCGTTTTATTCGTAAAAAGCAATTGTCTCAGTATACTTTTTATGATTACGTGGTTGGGATTACGATTGGGTCCATTGCTTCAACCTTATCCGTGGAGCTAGAGAACAGAACAGTCTCCGTATTTTGGGGAATGCTAGTTTGGGCTATCGCTCCAGTCGTGTTAGGTTGGATATATCTAAAGAGCCTTAAGCTACGAAAACTTTTTGATGGGGAGCCTGTAGTACTCATTAAAGATGGGAAAATACTTGAAGACAATCTAAGGAAGGAGTTAATCAATTTAGAAGATCTGCAGATGCAGTTGCGATCAGTAGGAGTATTTGAATTGGCCGAAGCTGAATATGCAGTATTAGAAAAAAATGGACAAATTAACGCCCTCAAGAAGAAGGAGAAGCAACCATTAACTCTTAGCGATCTTGGATTAGTCACAGAAACAAAGGGTGTCCCACTAGTATTGATATTGGACGGGAGGCTTATGCGCGATACGATTGAGAACTCCCCCTATAGTGAAAAGTGGTTAATGAGTGAGCTGCAAAAAAAAGGAATTAAGGAAATATCACAGGTAGTACTAGCTCAAGTTAACGCTAGCGGTTCGCTTTATGTCGACATCCGTGATGATATGGTGAAGAACCTACAACCAGACAAAGCCCCACAACAGATAGAAACCAGCCTGCAAACAGTCATAAGCGAACTTAATAGATTGGTAAATGGTAACAGCCAACTAGATAAAGAGCGCTGTGCTCAGATAGCCAACAACCTGCAAAATCTAGCCAAGGAAATTAAGCTACTGCTAGAATAAATTACAAAGACCTTGAAACCGCAGAGCTTGTCCAGGAGTTTAAGCATACTTTTTGCGTTGTGGAGGACAACACGAGTAACAATCATACCCATTGTCACCACCCCGCTAATCTTAAGCCAGCGGGCTGCCCCTAGGTAAGTGAGACAGTTCGTAAGCATAGCGGCTCCATAGAAGTTCTCCTCTCCTAACATATAACGTCGCTTTTCTACTGATATCACTTAAGGATTATTTCGCTACATTGGGTTATACTATGAAAAAAATGGGTACGAAAATCGCACCTTCGTCACCAAGCTTTTAGATCCCCAATTCCATCATTTCTTCCGAAACCTTTAAAACTCGGTCCTCCAAGCTCGTTCCCTCGTACGTCGGTAGTCTCATCTCACTTACAATCTTGCCATCACTTAGGAAGAAAACCCGCTCTGCTACAGCAGAAACCTTAGCATCATGCGTGACTAAGATGACCGTGGTCCCGTTCTTATTGATATCCGAAAGAATACTCATGATCTCCTGAGAAGAAGAAGAATTGAGCGCACCTGTGGGCTCATCCCCAAAGATGACGCTTGGGCTGTTAATCAAGGCTCTGCAAATAGCAGCGCGCTGAAGCTCTCCTCCAGACACTTGCGTGATATCCCGCATTCCAAGTTCCCAGATCCCCACAGAATCCATAAGTAATTCCGCACGAGCGACAATCTCCCTTCTGGCAAGTTTTTTCTCTCGAAAAGCCGGAAGGATAATGTTATCGAGCAGATTCAGACTCTTTAAAAACGTCGGTTGCTGGAACACGAATCCCATTCTTGATCTTCGCAAATCTGAAAGCTTGTTTTCTTTAAGCTTAGACAACTCACTTCCTTCAAATAGCACTTCACCGGAATTGATACAGTCCATACCACTCAAGGCATACATCAACGTCGATTTACCAGACCCTGATGACCCCATTATGGTAACAAAATCCCCCTGCTGAATATCAATGGATATATGATCCAAGATCGTTCTGCGCTCTTTGCCTTCACCAAATTGCTTTATGATTGTACTAGCACTTATTATGTTCATGGCCTACTCCTTTATGTTGGTAGCGATATTAATGTTTCTAACGCCTTGGCTACTGATTACCGCTGCTGTGTAAATAGCTATAAGCATCAGTGATGGCCAAATGAGATAGGTGAAGACCCAGTTGATTTCAAAAGAAAACGAAGTCGCTCCAAAAGATGAGATCATCAGCCCTGCAATGCGCTCGCCCATTGTAATGGATATGGAAATCCCCAGACCGATACCTGCAATTGCTACCAGCAATATCCGTACTATGAATTGAGAACAAATGTCCTTGCTATTATATCCAACGGACTTCATAATCGCAATGGAATACCGATCCTTTGAGACTAGCATTTTAACAAATAGAAGGGTTATCAAAAAGGAGATGAAAAGCGCTACGCAAATCGCTACAGCTGATGCTTTTCTGATAGCTGCAATCGTGGAACCAAATATCATCTGAATGTATTCTTCTATATCGGAAACCTTAGCATAACTAAACTCGTTTGAATATCTCGAGAGTATCGGCCTGAGGTTAGAACCATCTTGGACCTCAGCGCTGATAACACTCCACATCACAGTCTCATCAAAATCACTGAAGGCCGCCTTTGCTGTTTTACCCCCATTTGTTATGTCTGAGTAAATCCCGCTGACGGTCAACTCAACTTGTTCTTCCCCAACAAGGATTGTGATTTTGTCGTCGACACGCTTGTTTAGCTCTTCAGCATTCATCGCAGAAAGTGCAATATGATAAGATTCCGTTGGTATTCTACCGTACGAATACATAATAGGAAACACCGAGTGATCGCCCGTTTCAACTAGCAACCGGCCGTCACGACCATCTTCTCCTAGAACAACATAGGATCGTGCGGTTAGAACAACATGCCTCATGATATCGCTGTCATTTTCCATTACAGTCGCAATTTCATTGGCCCTTTCTTGAATCTCAGTGGTCTGATGGATATCGACTCGAATATCGCTCTTTCCTACACCCATATAAGAGACAAAACGATCAGACGATATCGTGCTGTATAAATTCAATGGCAGCGTCATGATAAATATCGATATTAACAGAATTATCATCATGGTCCAATAGAGTTTCTTTCGTCCTAATACATCCTTTATCGCTAGAAAGACATTACTATCTAACACTCTAGATTTGCTCATAAGAAATCTTCTGTACATCTTCGAATGCTCCTGCACCGCTCCGAATCGTATGGACTCTGTTACCGACACTCTTTGTATCCTGCGAAGCACGGCATACACATAGGCCAAGACAACGACAAAGATCACAAGTGCGCTTATAATACCTAAGAACATCTCCGCTCCTGTTTGATGATACGTCCCCATAAATAACCTGATATCTTCAAGCAGGGAGTCCTTCACCACGAAAGATGCAGAATACCCAAATACACAACCTGCAAAGGCAATTACGGCATATTTTACAAGGTAGAGCCTGATGATATCTCTATTGTGAAGCCCTACCGCCTTAAGCACTCCGATTTCTCGGTAGTCATCCTCCATCCTGGCTAGAAGCGTAAATCGTATGCAGAGGAAGGTAATCACTACCACTAAAAAGCTTACCAATAAGATCACCGCAATCATCAATCCATCCGAGAGACCATTGACGAGTCGAAAAAGCGGGTAGGTCAGTGTCGGCCCGTTAGACTCTAGACCTGCGGCAATGTACTCTCCTTCAAAGACCCGAAGATCATCAAGATCATGCAATCTGAATCCTATCAAATACTCCATTTCACCCATAGATTGTATGGCTTCAAAATCGGAATCACTGACCAGGAATCGTTTGGAAGAGGATAAGGGTGAATTCATCTGCGAGTCTCGTAAAAAGCCAGCTACCTTAGACACCCGTCCATAGAGAGTTATCGAGTCCCCCTTTTTAATAGACCCATCTCTCATATAGCTTAGTGGAACATAGATTTCGCCGTACTTAGGAGCAATGACTTCGCCGTCTAGATCTACGAGGAAATCAAATTGCTTCCCCTGTTTGACAAATCCATTATCCTGTATGCCACCATCAAAAGGGTGCCCTTGCACCGTCATATCCCAAGATTCAAAGTTCGCAAACTCCATTACTTGGAACTCTTTGATAGCATTGTTAGATTCGGAAAATGCCTCGAGTCTTTCAAAGTCAACTTCACCGGAATGCATCTGCATAAAGTGCGGTGTTTTCGCCACTGTCATCAGACCGTCGATAGCGCCTGTTAGGTTTACAAAGAGCATTCCTGCAAGAGCTAGCAGCATCGCCGATGTAGCTATAAAAAGAAACGTCGT
>SKHL01000105.1 GCA_007116995.1 Limnochordia bacterium | reverse complement strand
TACCAACCCTCTCCAAACCTGGGTTTTCAGTGAGGAGAATTGAGCTCCAGTTGGGGTAGGTTAAGAAAAGTATAGCATGGATAATCAAAGAAACAAAAATGAACGTATTAATGGAGCGATCCTCACCATCCTGCAAATACATCATTGGTAATTTCCCACCTTTTTTTAGATCTCCTGTTCTACAGCTAGACCTAATTTGTGGCCGCCAACTGCCCTAACATGATCTAACACACTTACTACATGCTCATAGCGTACTTGTTTATCTGCTTTAACGATTACAAATAAATCAGGATTAGCTGAGAGCGCAACAGATAATTGATCCCGTAATTCTGCGCCTGTGATCATCTTGCTTTCTATATGGAATACACCATCACGATTAACGCTAACTTCAAAATGAGTAGCTTGTTGTGGTGAACCACTCACTGCTTTAGGTAATTCCACATCCAAGCCCATTGGCGTGGCTTTTAGTGTACTAAACAACATAAAAAAAACAAGCAAAAAGAAAACCACATCGATCATAGGCATCATATCCGGACGAGGTTTTCGTCTGGAACATCGTTGAAATTCCATTAATAGTCACCTCTTGACCCCAAAACACTAATTAATTCATTTGAGCGCTTAGTCATTTCTGCTATATTGCGATCGATCACGCTACTTAAGTAAGAATAGATAGCCATAGCTGGAATGGCTATTAATAATCCAGTGGCCGTTGTAATTAGAGCCTCGGCAATACCTGTACTTAGTGCGGCTGGTTGATCAATTCCATCTAATGCTGCCAGTACATTAAAACTTTTAATAATTCCGGTTACAGTTCCTAATAAACCTAATAAAGGAGAAATGGTAACAATTGTATCCAGAATACTCATGCGTTTTTCCATTTTATAGATCTCGTCTTTACCGATCTCTTCCATTCGCTCTTTAATTTCACTCTTATCCTGATCATAATAAGCGATTCCTGCTGATAAAACGGAGGCAACAGGACCTTTGCTTTTTTTCGCTAATTGCATAGCTTCTAAGACTTTGCCTTGTCCTAAAGAGAGTTTAATATCTTCCATTAAATCTTCTGTGTCTACGCGCGAACGAATCAAGAACCATATCCGTTCCAAAGAAACTGCTACGGCTATTACCGAACAAAACAACAAAGGAATCATTACCGGACCGCCAAGTACAATGAATTCAATCATAAAAACCCCTCCAAACTAGAATACGCAAAAGATTACATGTTAATAAGTTCGACATCCACGTCAGAAATCCTTGCACAACTTGAAAAACCTTAATCTGACCGTTAAACAATTCGTAAGTAAAGGATAGGTTTTGAGGGCATAGAAAGAACAAGCCTAGAAAACTAGACTTGTTTTTTCATTCGAATTGAATCTATCCAGCAGTTTGTAGACTATGGTGTCTTCTGGCAAACTCATTCTTAAAAATACGCATTAAAAAAATTTCTCTGAACCTAGTAGTTGAACTATTACGGCGCAAGCGACCTTCTTTCTTAAAGCCGACCTTTTGGTAACATCGAATAGCCCTTAGATTATCTACATATACCTTAAGATAAACTCGATTGAGATTCATGTGAAAAAACGCATGGGTTAACAAGCATTTCACAGCATCGGTGCCTAGACCTTGATCCCATAGACCTTGCTCTCCAATGCGAATCCGTAATTCGGCATCTCCACTACGCCACGTGATTTGGTCTAATTCAATATCTCCAATCACTTGATCATGGAAAACAATCGCGAATCGTTCTTGGTAACGATTGCTTTGAGATCGTTGATGCCATTCTTGACATTGAGCTAATGATTGTGGATAATTTCCTTCGCAAAAATCTCTGATTTCCTGGTGGTTGGTCCAGTCTATCATCTTTGGGAAATCACTCGATTGAATAGGCCGTAGCATAATATTTTCCCCTGAAAGCTTCATTATAGTCTGCCACTCCTTCTGTGATTTGTAGTCAGAACTGTTGCGGGTTATTGGGAACGGTTATGCTAACACTAATTCGCTTTAGAACCAACTAACCCTGCAAGAAAAAGCAGGGTTAGTAGTTATGTTTTTTCATGTATTCCTGTAATTGGCAGACCCATCTGTCTGGTACGTGGATTGAGCCTAAATAGATGTTGTCTTTACCACCGGGTCCATGACAATCTGAACCCCCTGTGGGTAGCAAATCCAGATTGTTGCACATCATGAGATAGTGGCTTTGTTGCCAGTTGTTATGACTAGAGTGTAATACCTCTAGGCCTAGAAGTCCTGATTCAGTAAGCTCATAAATAATGGGATCATTACCAATTAATCCAGGATGGGCTAGCACAGGAATACCTCGGCAACTGAGAATCAGTCTAATGGCCTGCTGGGGTGTGAGTTTAAAATGTGGAACATAAGCTGGCTTGTCTTTACCGATCCATTGTTTAAATGCAGCAGAAATAGTTGGTACGTACCCCTCGGTTACAAGAGCTTGCGCCACATGGGGTCGGCCTACAGCAGCACCATCAGCCAATTTAACAACAGAATCAAAGGTCAGAGGCATATTCAAAGCGTTTAATTTGGATACCATTTTTTCGGCTCGAGTTAGACGGGACTCTCTCCGTTCAACTAAGGTTTCCTGTAAGTTCTGGTCAGTAACATCCAGAAAATACCCTAAAATATGGACCTCGGATCCTTTGTAGTCGGTACTAAGTTCAATTCCCGGAATTACTGATAAACCTGTGGGTGCAGACTGTATGGCTGGTAATACGTTATCAGTTGAGTCGTGATCAGTCACGGAAATCACCGAAAAACCACGATAGTATGCCTGCTGCGTAAGTTCTTCAGGTGTCCATGTTCCATCAGATGCTGTAGTATGTAAGTGTAAGTCCGCTGGCATGTCCCAACCTCCATTAGCTATAGTTGGTTACGCATTTCCATTAAAACCCTCTTCTCCAACCGTGATACTTGGGGCTGGGATATTCCTAATGTATTCGCTACCTCTGTTTGGCTCTTCTCTGCAAAGTACCGTAACAGTACTATTTTCCGCTCATCAGTATCTAATTTTCGCATAACCTCTTTAAGATAAAAAGACATATCATCTTCTGCTACTGCTAACTGGTCTTCAAGGTATATAGGGTCTCCGTCATTTTCGTGAACTATCTGTTGGAGAGATTGTACCGGGGACACAGCATCGAAAGCACTTATCAAATCTTCCTTAGTAACATCAAGTTCTGTCGCGATTTCATGGATAGTGGGGGTACGCCCTAACTCATTGGTTAAACGATCTTTTTCTACTATGGCTTGATGGGCTAGCTCTTTGATGGTTCGCGAAACATGTAAACTAGTAGACTCTCGGATAAAGCGTTTTATCTCACCGATGATTTTTGGAACAGCATAAGTGGAGAACTTCACAGAGTATTGCAAATCAAATCCATCAATGGACTTCACTAATCCAATAGAACCAACTTGGAATAGGTCCTCCATCTCTAATCCACGATTTTGAAACCGGTTAACAACACTAAGCACTAACCGAAGATTACTCTCGATCAAGCGGGAGCGTGCTTGTTCATCTCCTTGCTGGGCGGCTAATATCAGTTCTTTGGTCTCTTGGTCTGAAAGCAAGGGGTGGTTAGGTAATTCTATTGGCCAACCATTCATAGCCAGTCACCTACTCTTGGGCAGACTTGATATTTTTGATCATCACAACCTTTGTTCCTTTAGCTAACTGTGAGTTGATTGAGACTGTATTCATGTATTCATGGATAAACACTAATCCTAGCCCCATCCGTTCCTGTGGTACTGTAGTGTATCCGGCCTCTTTCGCTTGGACAATATCAGGAATGCCGTGGCCGAAGTCTTCCACGCTAATTTCCAATTTTGTATGGTCATATCTAGCTTCTAATAGAATAGTCCCATAATCTTCGTGATATCCATGTATCACAGAGTTAGAGACTGCTTCTGAAATGGCAACCTTAATGTCCTCAATTTCATCGAGAGTAAACTCTAATTGGGATGCGAATACGGCAACCGCTGTCCGGGCAAATAACACATTCACACTTTCGCTTGGAAACTCTAATTTCATCCAGTTCTTTGTATTCATTCTTTAATCCCCCTCTATAATAGTTCGAGAGCTTCCCGAGCTGAACTAGTAAATCTAGCAATTTTTTGCAAGCCTGAAATTTCCAATATTCGTTTTACTTGGGGACTCGGTGCGACAAAGATCAAGTTTCCCCCGCGTCGTTGTACTATTTTGTAGCGTCCTAGGATAAACCCTAACCCTGAGCTGTCGATAAACGTTACCTTGTCCATAATGAAAATAAGAT
>SKHL01000147.1 GCA_007116995.1 Limnochordia bacterium | reverse complement strand
GCCGGTGGGGAATTTCACCCCGCCCTGAAGGATATTCTTTTTTTACTTATCCAATTTATTACCTCTAAGGTTATTCTACCTTATTTTTGCTTATCTTGCAACAAAAAAATAGATGCATATAAGAGTTTACCTTCTAAAAGAAGGAGGTTCATGTAAATAAGACTTTTGCTTACCATACTCATAAAACTCATCATATAGTTGTAGTTCCTCCTGAAATGCCTTACGAAAGTATTCTCGCAGGTAGGACCCATGGGATCGTTGGTAGTAACTGAGATGCTTAAACAGGGAATCAGCTATGCCTATATAAATCTGGCGAAAAATAAATTGATCAGTAACAACATTAATATCTATAGCCACATTAGCCTCGTCTGGTGGCCTTCCTGGCATCGGAATACCAAACTCCTTAGTTAGTTTCTCTAATTGTTCCTTGTGGGCTTCAAGAACGCCTAGTCCATCCTTAATAATTATCTTAAGATCCTCATCTTTGGCAAAGGTTAATAGAATCATAGTGTCTGCAATTGCATCATAGCGCCACACCAACGCTGTCCAGACTGCATATGATTCTCCGATGGATATCATCGACCCCTTTTCGGATGAGCTCTTTCCCCGATACCCTAATCGTTCACTCAGACGCATTAACTTCATTAGATCACCCCACAGATAGGGTCCCCGTTATATTTTCAATTTATACAAAAATAGAGCGATAGTCCTCCTCATGCCAGCCTCTCTATCTCATATACGTTCAGCTGCTACACTCTGCTGATTCAGAAAAAGTTACTCTTTAAAGTTTCTTATTGTAGCCACAAAATAGGTTGGCGAATGGCCATATTCCGTCGCACTTCTTCATCGGCTGGGTCTTTCTCTAATTCTCTCCACAACCGAACATAATCCTGTTGCTGTAAAGCGACTCCCGCAAATAGCAGTCCCGCCAGAGCCACGGGCCAGTACTGGTGCGACTGAATATCTGGCTGATATGGCCACGTTTGTTTATCCACTAAGTAAGGATAAAGATAATCTAATCCTCGCTGGATACTACGGCCATCAGCTAACTGAAACTCCCACAAGCTCTCTTCAGGGGTAGACAAAATATGACAGAGATTAATCATATTATCTAATTGAAAAATCGAATATCCATAAGGCTTCGTACGTTTGATCTCAGCGGGGAAGCTCCCATCGAGAGCCATCTGATCTGGCAACAAACGAGTCTTAAAGCGGTCAATGCATCGGTCTGTGACTTGCTGATTCTGTGTAAACTTAGCCAACAGACTGGCTTGAACATGCCAACATACCCCATGATTGTTTTTCGCATTCATCTCCTCTATTCCATAAGGATGGGTGGTCATCCACGCTAGATAGTGGGTAAACCACTGCTGTAATTCCTGATATGTCTCTGTACACATAATACCAGCTAGCTTAAGCTTTTCGATAGCCACGGGGACATCAATTAGATGTAATGTGTCAATAATACCTATACTTCTCCCACTACACCGTCCTGGAACTGCTTGTCCATATAACAGATGGGGATTCATCTTCGTGCCCTCATCTAAAAAGAATTCCTGCAGCCAAGAAATAGCACGATGAGCAAAACATGCATTGTCTGTAACGAGATAACCAGCAGTTAAGTTGGCCACATGGCTGCGCATCTGCCGTAGAATTCTGCGGTGCTCCAGAAAAGCAGCCGGATTAGACTGACCATCTTGACGGACATAGGGTAAGCCTGTAGTTGTATCAGGATTCGGCCACCAATAGTCCCCATTGGAATAGAAATCATGAGGCCCTCCTGCGCTTAAAAGCGCTACGTGATCGGTAATATGACCTATGGGAACCGCAAGACTCGTCTCAGCTTGTTCGACAATCCTAGCTAGGTAAGCATCTCCCCATAGGTTCTGATCGATAGTGCCATCTACCATAAATCTCATTTCACCACTCCAATCATAACAAGTATAACCTATCTACTTCACTCAGTAGCGCAGATAATCCTCTTTTTCCTAGTAAGTCTGTAGAGACCCCTATCTCGTAAAGATAGGGGTCTCGAATTTCGGAACATGAGTTACTCGACGGTCACGCTTTTGGCCAAGTTGCGCGGTTTATCTACATCACAATTACGAACTTTGGCAGCGTAGTATGCTAACACTTGCATGGGCACAACAGTCAACAACGGTGCCAATAGACAATGGGTCTGGGGCAGCAACAGAATTTCATCACCTACATCAGAAAAATCTCCCGAATTAGACTGGGCCAACAGCAAAATGTTACCACCACGAGCCTTTACCTCTTTGAGGTTACTCACCATTTTGTCAATGAGCGTTTCTTGAGTCAATAAAGCGATTACGGGTACCTCTGCTACAATCAAGGCTAATGTGCCATGCTTTAGTTCACCACCAGCGAGGGCCTCGCCATGAATATAGGATATTTCCTTTAATTTCAATTGACCTTCCATGGCTGACGCATAATCAAGTCCTCTTCCCAGGAAAAAGGCATCAGTCGCATGTAACAAGCGTCTGGCATATTTCTCTAACCGATGTTCATGGGCTAGTAATACACTCTCAATCTGCTCGGGAATATTAGCTAATGCCTGCAGCAAGGTAATTTCCTTTTCCCCGGATACCTGTTCCTTGAGATAGGTCGCAATCATACACAAGCAAGCAAGCTGCGTGGTATAGGCCTTGGTGGACGCTACAGCGATCTCTGGACCAGCGTGGGTATACATGACAGCATCGGCTTCTCGAGACAAGGTCGAGCCAACCACATTGGTAATGGCTAACACCCTTGCCCCCTTGGCTTTGGCTAGACGCATCGCCCCTAAGGTATCCGCTGTTTCTCCGGACTGGCTAATTACAATTAGTAATGTGTTTTGGTCTGCTTTAACCCGCTTATAACGGTATTCCGATGCTAGATCTGTCTCTATTGGAACATCCAAGAATTCCTCTAGTACATGCTTACCATATAATGAAGCATGATAGGCAGTTCCACAAGCGATGAACTGCACCTTAGTAATACCGGCGACAAGATTACGGGGAATCTCCCGCTCAATAAGCAAATTCCCATGTTCATCCATGCGCCCGGCGATGGTATCCCGAACAGCCTTTGGTTGCTCATGGATCTCTTTTAACATAAAGTCGGCGTATCCTTCCTTCTCTGCTTGGATAGGATCCCACTTTACCTCAAAAACTGTCTTCTCAAGTAAGTTTAGTTTCATGTCGAATACATCTACACTATTTTCCTTAATCCTAGCAATCTCTCCGTCCTCTAGGATGTATACATTACGGGTATAATCAAGAATAGCCGGGATGTCTGAAGCTAGATAGTTCTCCTGATTGCCTAAACCAACCACGAGCGGTGAGTCCTGGCGCACTACCACTAACTCTCCAGGCGAGTCCTTGGCTAGCACAGCGATGGCGAATGAACCCTTTAACTCCACAATCGCTTGGGCCACTGCCGTTAACAGATCCCCCTGGTAATGTTTCTCAACAAGATGGCTAACTACTTCTGTATCTGTCTCCGATAGAAAGCAATGACCCTCTGCAATCAATTGTTGACGGAGACCTTGATAGTTTTCAATAATTCCATTGTGTACTACGGCCAAGTTTCCAGTACAGTCGAAATGAGGATGGGCATTGTGATCCGACGGGGATCCGTGGGTAGCCCAACGTGTATGACCAATGCCAATCGTTCCGACAATTTTTTCTGTCGCTAACAGAGACTCTAAATCGGCTATCCGACCTCTAGTTTTATGGATGCGCAACGTCCCATTTAATTCACATATTCCCGCAGAATCATATCCTCGGTATTCTAATTTTTTCAGACCTTGTAATAGGAAAGGGGCCGCTTGCTGCGAACCCACATAACCAACGATTCCACACATAGTTAATTTCCTCCTCATTTTATCAATGGGCATAAAAAAACCATGCAGCTATAGTCGGACCTTCACGTTGCATGGACGCGTGAAGACCCCCAGCCATCAGAAGTTTTTTTGTCCCTAGAGTTACCTCTAGGTTTTGTGACTTCCTTACGGATATGGCAGCCGAGTGGCACCCGCCGAACTATCGATAAACCACTCCCTCGTCAACTTTCCCATCCCACGTACTATGAGAAAGTCCTGGCGCTAGGTTCAATTTTCAATGTTCTGGTTCCACATAACCTGGATTCAACCTCCCTTCATGGACTCTATCTTTATTTCGCCTTAGAATAGCAATGTCCTGCTTCATAGTATGAAGATTACAGGTAAATTGTGCAACTATTCCGTTGCAGGTAATATCTATCTTGATAGAGAAACTATCTAAAAGGTTTAAGGCTTG
>SKHL01000234.1 GCA_007116995.1 Limnochordia bacterium | reverse complement strand
GGTGAGTAGCCTGGATCAGTTAGTGCGGGCGTATACGGAGGAGCACAATGTATCTCAGCGGATTATTTTTGAGGTGGCGTTGGTGGATTTCTTTCGGAAGTATGGGTTTGAGCGAGAGATTAAGGCTTTGTTGGAGTAGGTCAAGGTAATTTAGGTGAATTGAGGCTGCTTGAGAGGGCATTTCCTTTACTGTTCTACCTAGCGTGTTTCAGTACCAACCCTAAGCACAAGCATCTAAATGTTTTGTATATAGAAAAGATAGTAGGATAAAATAAATGATAGTGTATTAATGCACTTGTGTCTAGGTAGACGACTTGTAGAGTATAGGGAGGTATGAGGTATGACAGTGGATGACAGATTCACCATTGGTCTAGTTGCTGGATCCATCGCAGGCGTTGTACAACTACTGTGGAGCTTAATGTCACGTTTTGTATTCCATTGGACCAATAAGAGTTTAGCCGGATTTGGTGCGTTAATTTCATTTAACAAGCCACCTGAGAGTTTGTTTGAGCATTTCTGGGGTTCTCTGGTTGCTCTTGGGACAGCAGCAGGTTTGGGTATTGTGTTTGCATATCTGCTCTTTTATATTAGACGTGAAAACCTCTACCTAAAGGCTGTTGTGTTCTCTATGGCAGCGTGGTATCTTCTTAACGATGCGATTATTCCTCGAATTAGCGATACAACAGAAGGCCCCTTTTCTTTAGGAACAGTATCCTCAGGAGCTATTGGGTCAATACTGTTTGGCGTGGTGCTAGCCTTTATATTCAAGTATTTCATGGAAAGGGCACATGTGGAGAGGTGATTTAAGGTCAATAAGTGCTACGAACTTTACGAAAAGTGTTCCGTTGAGTGAGAGTTATGAGGACACTTGTATTTTCGTCAGGAGTTGCATGGCTATTATGCGATGCATGCCCAAGAGATACTAAAATGATAAGCGAAAAGGCCTTGCACCTCAGCAAGGCCTTTTAAGTGCGCTACGTATGGCGCGTGATCGCCTCGATTCGCGAGCCCAGCGGGACCGAGATCCTAGTGAGTAGGGTGCGATTATTTATAAATGGCATAGGCAGATATGGGATGACGATAGCTGTCTATTTTGTCCAGTACAGCATTACAGCAGGAGGTCTCCGGTATGGGGTTTTCTTTTGTCTGAATTTAATATATACTTAAGATATACAGGAGAGAAATGCAATGAATCTAACGAGTGAGGGATTTCTTGACAACATTATCTAATGGGAGGAATACCTATGCCTACGTTTTTTAAGAATTCGCCATGGTTACCAATCCGGTTCGTCCTGTCCGTCCTTCTTCTGTTTGTACTAATTTTGACATTCGCTCTTTCTGGCAGTGCTAGCCAGCAGTTAGGCCACATCTTCATGGCTCTCACTGCCTACGAAGACGCTCCAGAAGAACTCTGGTCTATTCTGTTTCAGAACCTGGACTACTACATCGCCGGTGCTACGGGGCCGGACATAGCTTTAATAAGCTTCCCTCTAGAGGAGTTACAGGGACGGCGCCACCCCGGGGACTGGCCCCACTACTACAAAACTGGAGATTTCGTTATGAACATGCTGGATCTAGCGGAAACTCCTGCTGAAAAAGCTTTTGCATGGGGCTGGCTAACGCATTACATTGTGGATAGTACTATTCATCCCTTGGTCAACGCCTATGGTGGATACTACACCGGTGATACTCTTACCAAACTGGAACAAGCTCGCGCCAAGGAACGCCATGTTAGACTAGAACTCTTTGAAAACCGCCACGTTATTGAGATTGCCGGTGAGAGTTCATATTTCCCCCACCGCTACCGAGTAGATCATAAGGCGGTTCCAACGGAGTTAATCGCGGCGACTTATTACATGACCTATGGTCGTGCGCCTGATGACTTCATTCCTCGGCTCTGGGCGGCCTCATTAGCTATGGAAGTTACCACAGAGTCCTTCATCGCGGAAGCCGCTAATTTGAGGACCCGGCGCCGTCTGTCGGATTTCTTATCCCCGATACCCGCGATGTTCCTGGAAAAGATGCCTACAGCTGAGGAATACGATCAATTGATGAACCCTCTCATCGTTGAAGATGTACAGCTATTTAAAGAAGATGATGAATTGTTTTTGACCGTAGCGTATCGAGTAAACGATCTGCGCTTACATAAGGGATTCGCTGAAGATTGGGATGCTACGTATCCGCAAGCTGTCACCCGGATCCGACAAGTATTCACTCGTCATGAGAGCGAGCCTCGACAGCTAGGGTTACCCAATTTGGATATGGATATCGGTCTACCAGAGGGAGAAATCATTGACCCTCTGGTTGCAAATCCCGGGTATCCAGAGATCTTCTGGATGCTGGTCAAGGGGAGTGTCACCAATGAGGCAGGGCGAGAGCTCTCGCCTCTCGTGTACTCAGACTTCTGGGTAGATTTCGAACACCTAGAGGAGAACGTATGGGGAGGACCAGCTGGAACGGGGACGTTTAAGATCCCTATCGATCACTCAGAGCCAGGGCCGTATAATGTATCCCTCAGTCTAAGTTTTTCCGATTTGGAGACTGGCATACCGTACTTTGACGCTGGTCCTAAGTCTCGTTTTGAGGGTACCATTGGGGGTGAACAACGTTGGGTAGGGCAGTTAGCGATTCAGGATTCCATAACATACTACCACGATGGTGTCCGAACCTGGCAGGAGGATTCAGGCGTCAGTATACCGCTGACCTTGTTCAGCCAGCAAACGGCGAATTCCATCGAGGTGACTCGCCTCATGTTGGACGGAAAGTTCTATATAAACCGAGGTGTCTTAGTGCTGCTGCCACCTCCTTGGATGGGTGAAACTCGACTAATGCCAGCCCAGATACCTCAGTTAATTGGGGAGTACGTTACCATATGGGAGACTACCATGGGATATCCGTCCAATGAGGAGGAACCTCCGGCTTGGTTGCAGGAGGTCATCAAGACCACACAGCAGCAGTCTGGGGAATTCAGGCTAGAGTTTGTCGCCACAGCAGATTTGCTTAGCCCAATGTTGTTTTCGCCTCGACCGGTGGAGACCCTTACGCTCGTTGGACTGCTTGATCTAGAAGCTGGAACGGTCAGTGGAGTTGTACAGGGAAATCTTGGTGGAACTCCGGATATCGTGGGGACGTGGACAGCGCAACAGGTTCAACCATAGTTCTACGAGAGCGCTTGGTGAAATTGCAGTTTAGTGAGAACGGCCGATAGGAGGAAATCATGGGAAAAGGAGAATGGCTTCGCACTATCCTATGTTTGATTGTAATGATGTGGTTACCGCTAGTTAATTGGACTACCGCTAGAGCGGGAGCGGACTTTCTGGGGCTAGTAGAAAGAGCAACGCCTGCAGAAGTCCAAATGGCCATTGACGGAGGCGCTGATATAGGCATCCGTAACGAATTTGGTATGAGTGCTTTGATGGTAGCTGTCACTACGAATGAGGATCGTGAAGTTATACAGATCCTGGTGGAAACTGGCGCTGACTTGGAGGACCGTGACATATATGGCTGGACGGTTTTGATGCTCGCTGCTGCATGGAATCAAAATGCGGATATAATACGAGCTTTGATAGAGGCTAAAGTTGGTCTGGATGTCCAAAACGATCAGGGTGAAACAGCACTAATGCTCGCTGCTGCTATGAATAAGAACCCTGAGGTTATATTGGCTCTTCTAGGCGCTGGTGCTTCTCTAAACATTCAGGACAAAGAAGGCCGAACTGCACTCATGCACGCTGCAGGGTGGAGTTCCAATCTTACTGTGGTACAACTCCTAGTAGATGCAGGTGCAATCGTGTCTTTGCGTGATGCACATGGGCGTAACGCTTCAGATTACTTCAAGGAAAATGAGAATATTCTAGGTGCCGAAGTTTATTGGAAGTCAATAGCAAAGGGCGCACTAGTAACCAAAGATTAGTTCTGCAGTAGCTCCTCATTTTGTCATGCAGATTTGCAGTTTAAACTAAGTAGCTGTCTTTAGTTTATGGGCTCTAAATAGCTATAGGTTAGAATCTCACTCTCAAATCAGCCCTAGAGATGATAGACAGATCTCAAGATATACGTTACAATATTGCTATGTTAAAAGCCATAGGAGGGCGTATCCAAAACCTTGGCGGATTGGTAGGCATATTTTTAGGTGGTTCTATGTATTTTATTATATCTTCCCATGCTATCAAAATAATATTTTTGCTTTCGCTCCATTTATGAATTTTGTCTATAAATTTTTGATAATAATCTTCATTTCCTTTTTTTGTTTCATCTCCTCCTATATGGAAATATTTACTCTGAAATCTATCTATAATCTCAG
>SKHL01000192.1 GCA_007116995.1 Limnochordia bacterium | reverse complement strand
TAACGTGAAGATTTATGGTGAGTTGATTACACCTATCGCGATGGAAGAAGGTCTACGCTTTGCTATTCGTGAAGGCGGAAGAACAGTAGGGGCCGGTGTAGTTACAAAGATTCTCGCGTAAGGACAGATAAGTGAGTTTGCGCTTAATTGGCTAAGTATAATTGAAAAGGTGACCCGTTTGGCGGGTCCCTTTTCCCTGTTAAGAATGGGCGATGATGTAGAAGGTTGCCAGAATCTGGGGAATTTCTACAGAGTATGTCCGATAATCGGGCGAAAGGGAGGAACTTACGTGGCAAAACAAAAAGTACGTATTCGCTTAAAGGCATTTGATCATAAAATCCTTGATAATTCAGCTGAGAAGATCGTAGATACAGCAAGACGGACCGGGGCAACGGTTTCTGGGCCCATCCCCTTACCAACAGACAAGAATGTTTTTACCGTTTTGCGTTCTGTCCATGTTCACAAGGATTCACGTGAGCAGTTTGAAATGCGGACACATAAACGTCTAATCGATATCTTAGAGCCAAATCCTAAAACGGTTGACGCATTAATGCGGTTGGATTTACCTACGGGAGTCGATATTGAGATAAAGTTGCAAGATTAAGCTTAACAAGGTGATTTTAGGGGGTGCAATGAATGGCCAAAGGTATTTTAGGAAAGAAATTGGGGATGACTCAAATTTTTAATGAACAAGGCTCACTAATTCCTGTTACTGTTATTGAAGCTGGCCCATGTACCGTTGTACAAAGAAAGACTGTCGATAGTGATGGTTATGGTGCAGTTCAGCTAGGGTTTGGTGAAAAGCGGGAACGCTTGTTTAACAAACCGCTTAAGGGGCATTTCGCAAAAGCAAATGTGCAACCTCTTCGTGTTCTACGAGAGATCAGAGTAAATGACAGTGAGGATTTTGCTGGACTGAATGTAGGAGATCAAGTCAAAGCTGATGTTTTTGCTGAAGGCGATAAAGTGGATGTGACAGGGGTAAGTAAGGGGAAGGGATATCAAGGACCTATCAAACGCCATGGTTTTCACCGTGGACCAATGTCACATGGTTCTAAATATCATCGAGGTCCTGGTTCGCTAGGTGGTGTAGATGCGGCTCGAGTCTTTAAAGGCCGGAAGTTAGCAGGTAGAATGGGTGGAGATCGGCGCACTACACAAGGATTAGAAGTTGTCAAGGTCGATTTAGAACGTAACCTGTTGCTGATCAAGGGTGCAGTGCCTGGTGTTAAAGGTAGCATGGTTATGGTACGTAACACAGTGAAGAAGTAGTTAAGTATTGCAAGAGAGGAGGCTGCAATCATGCCGAAAGTGGCCGTTTTCAGTTTAGAAGGCAAGCAAGTTGGCGATATGGAACTCAATGATGCTGTTTTTGGAGTAGATGTAAATGAAGCTTTAATGCATCAGGTTGTTGTAAACCAGTTGGCCAATCGCAGGCAGGGTACAGTAGCCACAAAGAGTAGATCCCTTGTCCGGGGCGGTGGCAGAAAACCTTGGCGCCAAAAAGGCACTGGACGCGCTCGGGTAGGTAGCATTCGTTCCCCATTATGGGTAGGCGGTGGTACAGTTTTTGGACCAACATCAAGGGATTTCTCTTATAGCGTGCCAAAAAAAGCACGCCGGGCTGCGTTGAAATCTGCACTGTCTGCCAAAGTAAGAGATGGGAAGTTGGTTGTGGTTGAAGAGTTATCTTTAAATGAGCCAAAGACTAAGGTGATGGCAGGAATTTTAGGTGCTCTAGAAGCTAGTAAGAAACCATTAGTTGTCATAGGGGACTGGGATCAAAATGTGGAATTAGCCACAAGAAACCTTCCTAATGCCTTGTTAGCTAAGAGTGCAGGACTAAATGTATATGATGTGCTTAACCATGAAAAGTTAGTAATTACGAAAGCTGCGATTGCTAAACTAGAGGAGGTGCTTGCATAATGGAAGCCCGTGATATTGTTATCAAACCAGTAGTTACGGAAAAAAGCACTGACTTAATCTCTGAGAATAAGTACACATTTCAAGTAGACTTGCGAGCAAACAAGGCCCAGATTAAAGATGCGATTGAAGAAATATTTAAAGTGAAAGTAACAAGAGTTAATACCGCACGGGTTATGGGTAAAATGCGTCGAATGGGACGTACCGAAGGCAAGCGGCCAGACTGGAAAAAAGCCATTGTTACCCTAGCCGATGGCCACAGTATTGAGGTCTTTGAAGGATTGTAAGGAGGGACGGAATATGCCTATTAAAAAATATAAGCCGACCTCTCCGGGTCGCCGCGGAATGACTGTGGCAACGTTTGAGGAAATTACAAAGAAGGAACCGGAGAAGTCGTTAGTGGTTTCCTTGAGTAAAACCGGGGGCCGCAATGCCCAAGGGCGGATAACCATTCGTCATCGAGGCGGCGGGCATAAACGGAAGTATCGATTAGTTGATTTTCAACGTAATAAGGATGGAGTACCTGCAAGAGTTGTAGCTATTGAGTATGATCCTAATCGTTCTGCACGGATTGCACTTCTACATTATTTAGATGGGGAAAAACGTTACATCTTGGCCCCCATTGGGTTAAAAGTAGGGGACATGGTAGAATCAGGTCCTGATTCTGATATTAAACTGGGTAATGCCTTACCGTTGGCCAATATTCCCACAGGTACGATTGTGCATAATATTGAGTTGCAGGCTGGTAAAGGTGGGCAATTAGTGCGCTCTGCTGGTACAGCTGCGCAGTTAATGGCCAAAGACGGAAATTATGCTACACTTCGTTTACCTTCTGGTGAGTCTAGAATGGTGCATAAAGCTTGTCGAGCCACTATAGGGCAAGTTGGTAATGTAGAACATGAAAACATTGTGATCGGAAAAGCTGGTCGTAATCGCTATCTTAATAAGCGTCCTCATGTTCGTGGTGTAGTTATGAACCCTGTTGACCATCCACATGGTGGTGGAGAAGGCAAGTCTCCAATTGGTCGTCCATCTCCAGTTACTCCTTGGGGTAAACCTACTTTAGGGGCTCGGACACGTAAAAAGAAAGCTTCAGATAAATATATTGTTAGGCGCCGGACGAAATAAGGACATTCTCCATGAGGGGGTGTAAATAGTGAGTAGATCGTTAAAAAAAGGTCCTTTTGCTGATGACCACTTATTGAAAAAAGTACGAGAAATGAATGAAAAAGGCGAGAAGAAAGTAATTAAGAGTTGGTCTCGTCGCTCCACGATTTTTCCTGATATGGTAGGACATACTATTGCCATTCATGATGGCCGCAAGCATGTGCCTGTTTATGTTACTGAGGAAATGGTCGGCCATAAGTTAGGCGAGTTTGCTCCCACCCGGACTTTTCGTGGGCACGCAGCAAGCGAGAAGTCTTCGGGCAGATAGGATAGATGGGGGGATTAAAGAATGGAAGCAAGAGCAACTGCGCGTTATGTTCGTATGTCGTCTCGTAAGGTGCGACAGGTAATAGATCTAGTTCGTGATAAGGATCTTGGCGAAGCCTTGACGATTCTGCGATTCACTCCTAAGAGTGCCTCGCTAGTGATTGAAAAGGTATTGAAGAGTGCTGCAGCGAATGCAGAGAACAATTATGATATGGATGCGGATCTATTATACGTGGCTGAATGTTATGTAGATCAAGGTCCAACATTAAAACGCATTATGCCAAGAGCACGGGGTATGGCGGATCGTATTCGTAAACGCACGAGCCATATCACTGTAGTATTGCAAGAAAGGGAGGTATAAGTGCGTGGGTCAAAAGGTACACCCATTAGGGTTTCGACTAGGTGTCATTAAAGACTGGGAGAGCAAGTGGTATGCGAATAAAAAGAACTACGCAGATTTATTGCATGAGGACTTAAATATTCGACGCATGATCAAGAAGCGTTTTTATACTGCTGGAGTCTCCAAAATCGAGATTGAACGTGCAGCGAATCGTGGTAAAATCACTATTCATACCGGCAGACCGGGCATGGTGATTGGTAAGGGTGGAACCGAGGTTGATAAGCTTCGTAAAGACCTAGAGAAGCTTACCGGGAAACAGCTGCAGATTAATATTGTAGAAATTAAATCACCTGAGCTAGATGCTCAGTTAGTAGCTGAGAACATTGCATTTCAATTAGAAAAGCGTGTCTCCTTCCGACGAGCAATGCGACAAGCCCAACAAAGAACGGTGCGGTTAGGCGCTAAAGGAATTAAGGTTTCTGTATCTGGTCGATTAGGCGGAGCAGAGATTGCTCGAACAGAATGGAATCCAGAAGGAAATGTTCCCTTGCATACTCTGCGAGCAGATATAGACTATGGCTTTACCGAGGCAAAGACCACCTTCGGTCAGATTGGTGTTAAGGTATGGATTTATAAGGGTGAAATATTACCTGAGAAAAAGGGAACGAAACAGGCTAAAGGGGGCGAATAGGATGCTAGTACCGAAACGTGTTAAGCATCGTAGAGTCCATCGGGGCCGAATGACAGGTAAAGCTGTTAAGGGATCTACCATAGATTTCGGTGAATACGGCTTACAGGCATTAGAGCCAGGATGGATTACTAATACGCAAATTGAGGCCGCACGTGTGGCTATGACTCGTTCGATTAAGCGGGGCGGTAAAGTTTGGATTCGGATATTCCCTGACAAACCTGTTACCAAAAAACCAGCGGAAACTCGGATGGGTTCTGGTAAAGGTGCTCCGGAGTTATGGGTAGCAGCAGTAAAACCAGGTCGTATCATGTTTGAACTTGCAGGTGTAGATGAAGAAACGGCCCGGGAAGCCTTGCGATTAGCTATGCATAAACTGTCGGTTAAATGCAAGTTTGTTACTAGGAATCTGGCAGGTGGTGATGCACATGAAGGCTAAGGATATTCGTGATATGTCTACAGAAGAATTAGAACAACAGCTTACTGAGTTGAAGGAAGAACTCTTTAACCTTCGTTTCCAACTGGCCACGGGTCAGTTAGATAATCCTATGAGGGTCAGAGATGTGCGCAAGGATATTGCACGTGTAAAGACAATCATGCGTGAACGAGTTCTCCAAATCAAACGTGCCTAGAATACTAGCAGTACTGAAGCAGACAGCTTAGTATTCCTTAGAGATAAGGAAGGGAGGAGCGTTAATGGTAGAAACTGAGAGATCACTGCGGAGAACCCGAACCGGGGTTGTGGTCAGTGACAAAATGGATAAAACTGTACTTGTATCAGTAGAACGAAAGATAAGTCACCCATTATATGGGCGGACTATGCGCAATACAGCAAAATTTAAGGCCCATGACCAGGGTAATGAATGTAGTGTAGGCGACCGGGTTCGGATTATGGAAACTCGCCCTTTAAGTAAAGATAAGCGGTGGCGGGTAACGGAAATCGTCGAAAAGGCTCGCTAAGGCACCCTAGACTCATGTAAAGGGAAGGAGGAGCTGTCATGATCCAACAAGAAAGTCGTTTAAGAGTAGCAGATAATACAGGTGCGAAAGAATTATTATGTATCCGCGTCCTAGGTGGATCCAAGCGCCGTTATGCTCGTATAGGTGATGTTATTGTGGCATCAGTCAAACAAGCAAGCCCAGGTGGCATGGTTAAAAAGGGCGAGGTTGTTAAGGCGGTCGTAGTACGTACTCGCAAGGAAACCCGTCGACGTGATGGTTCAATGATTCGATTCGATGAGAATGCTGCTGTAATACTGAGTGAACAAAATAACCCGAGAGGCACCCGGATTTTTGGCCCGGTAGCCAGAGAACTGCGGGAAAAAGAGTTTATGAAAATCGTATCTCTGGCCCCTGAGGTTCTATAGCGAGAAAGGAGGATGAGGCATGGGAAAAGTCCATGTTAAAAGCGGTGACCAAGTGCAGATTCTTAATGGCGAGGATCGTGGAAATAGAGGGAAAGTCCTAGAGGTTCAGCCCAAGACTGGCCGGGTTTTCGTTGACGGTATAAACGTTCAAAAGAAGCACGCTCGTCCTACTCAAACTAATCCTCAGGGTGGCATTATTGAACGACCAGGTCCAGTCGATGCATCGAATGTTGCATTAGTGTGTCCTAGTTGTAATAAAGCCACACGCGCTGGTCGGGATCGTAGTGCTGATGGAGAAGTATCTCGAAAATGTAAGCGTTGTGGAAAAGTAATCGATTAGATCGAGGCTATAGGGAAAGGGGGAGTAGTTGATGGCACGACTGAAAGAAAAGTATGTAAGCGAAGTGGTGCCTGCCCTCAAAGAGCGATTTAACTACGCTAATGTGATGCAGGTTCCCAAGATTGATAAAGTAGTTGTAAATGTAGGCGCAGGTGAGGCTGTGACCGATCCAAAAGTAATGGATGCTGTTGTTCGTGATGTCCAGATTATAACTGGACAAAAGCCAATTATTACTAAGGCAAAGAAATCCGTAGCCGCGTTTAAAGTGCGTGAAGGTATGCCGATTGGATGTAAGGTTACTTTGCGGGGGAAACAAATGTATGAGTTCTTTGATCGACTCGTAAGTATTGCCCTACCACGAATTCGCGATTTTCGCGGCGTATCACCAAAATCATTTGATGGACGAGGAAACTACAGTTTAGGCTTGCGAGAGCAACTGATTTTCCCAGAGATTGACTATGATAAAGTTGACAAGGTTCGTGGCTTGGAGATAGTAGTAGCTACTAGTGCAAAAACCGATGAAGAAGCTTTTGAGCTTTTGAAGCTAATGGGTGTTCCCTTTAGAGACTGAAAGGAGAGGTATCGTGGCTAAGAAGTCCATGATTATTAAAGCCCAAAGAAGTCCCAAGTTTTCAAGCCAACGTGTTAATCGGTGTAGAGTTTGTGGACGTCCAAGGGGCTATATGCGGCGATTTGACTTGTGTCGTGTGTGTTTCCGAAATTTAGCGCATCGTGGAGAGATTCCAGGTGTTACGAAATCAAGTTGGTAATGTGTTGAGCCTGAGGTCTGAAAGGAGGTTCCCGCATGGTATTAACGGATCCTATTGCGGATATGCTCACTCGGATAAGAAATGCTAGTTCAGTTAAACATGAGTCTGTAGATATTCCTGGCTCAAAGTTCAAGATTGAAGTAGCGAAAATCCTTAAGGATGAGGGATTTATTCGGGAGTATAAGTTTATTGAAGATGATAAGCAAGGATATTTGCGGATTTATTTAAAGTATAGTTCGCAAAGAGAGAGAGTGATTTCTGGTATTAAACGCATCAGTAAACCTGGTTTGCGTGTATATGCAAATAAAGACGAAATTCCTCGTGTTCTTGGCGGTTTAGGTATCGCTATTCTGTCGACGTCACAAGGAGTTATGACAGATAAAACTGCTCGCAAGAACAGTGTGGGCGGAGAAGTAGTCTGCTACGTATGGTAAGGGGGGAAAAACATGTCTCGAATTGGAAAACTTCCTGTTGAAATTCCAAATGGTGTGGAAGTTAAGCAAACAGGAAATACGTTGACCGTTAAAGGCCCTAATGGGCAGCTGGTAAAGGAATTTCGTCCAGAGATGAATATCCAAGTTACTGACGGTTCTGTTCTTGTTAGTCGTCCATCTGACGATAAGCTATACCGTTCCCTGCATGGCCTTACCCGTAGCCTAATCGCTAATATGGTTGATGGAGTTACTAAGGGTTACGAAAAGCACTTAGAGATCGTTGGCGTAGGATATCGGGCGGTTAAACAAGGCAACAAGCTGGTACTGACCATTGGTTACTCCCATCCAGTTGAAATAACACCAGATACTGGATTAGATATCGAAGTCCCTGTACCTACCAAGATCAGTGTTAAGGGTATTGATAAGGAGTTAGTTGGACAGTTAGCGGCTAATATTCGTGCTGTCCGACCACCTGAACCTTATTTAGGAAAAGGGATTCGATATGCAGGTGAACGAATCATCAGGAAGGCCGGAAAGGCTGGTAAGGTTGGTAAATAGTACTGAAGGTGGTGAGTCAGATGGCCAAATTAAATCGGCGTGATTCTCGCAAACGCCGGCACTTACGATTACGTAATAAGGTGTCCGGTACAGGAAAGCGCCCTAGATTAAGTGTTTATCGGAGCTTGCATCATATGCATGCACAGATTATTGATGATTCCGTAGGCAAGACTATGGCAGCAGCCTCTAGTGCTGAACCTGAGCTTCGTACGAAGTTGAAAAGCACAAAAGATGTGAATGCCGCTAAAGCGGTAGGCCTGCTGATTGCAAAAAGAGCAAAAGAGCAAGGCATTACCGAAGTGGTATATGACCGTGGCGGTAATATCTATCACGGACGGGTGGCTGCTTTGGCCGATGGAGCTCGTGAAGGTGGACTACAATTCTAGGAAAGCAAGGGGGGAAATAGGCTTGGCAAATCGTATTGATGCTAGTGGATTGGAATTGGAAGAAAGACTAGTTAGTATCAATCCAGTATCTAAAACTGTAAAAGGTGGGCGAACCCGTTCATTTAGTGCTTTAGTTGTTGTCGGAGATAGTAACGGTAAAGTTGGTGCTGGTCTTGGAAAAGCCAAGGAAGTATCAGATGCAATTCGTAAAGCAGTTGAAGATGCAAGGAAGAACTTAATAGAAGTACCTCTTGTGGGTACAACTATTCCCCATGGTACAACGGAAAGATTTAATGGGGCGCAGGTTATGTTAAAGCCCGCTTCAGAAGGTACAGGAGTAATTGCTGGTGGACCTATGCGTGCAGTTTTAGAACTAGCAGGTGTCAGGGATATCTTGACTAAATCCATAGGCTCATCCAATCCAACAAACGTAGTGCGTGCAACCCTGAATGGGTTACAATCTCTCAAAACTGTGGAGCAAGTTGCTCATCTCCGGGGTAAAGATGCTTCAGAAATTTTGGGTTAGGGGGCGTTTACTATGGCGAAGTTAAAAATAACATGGAAAAAAAGCGGTATTGGTTATGCAAAAGACCAAAAGGCTACGGTACAGGCTTTAGGATTACGCAAGTTAAATAGTGTCGTAATTAAAGAAGATAACCCTGCTATTCGTGGCATGATATTTAAAGTGAAACACCTTATTGAAGTAGAGGAAGTTAATTAGAGCAAGGGGGTGTAGGTGTGCGGATCCATGAATTAAAACCAGCACCAGGCAGTAATAGCTCACGTAAACGGGTAGGCCGGGGAATCGGGTCTGGGCTCGGTAAAACTTCTGGTAAAGGTCATAAGGGGCAAAAAGCCCGTTCTGGCGGAGGAAAAGGCCCGCATTTCGAGGGTGGTCAGACACCATTACAGCGTCGACTACCAAAGCGCGGATTTACTAATATCTTTCAAAAAGTCTATGCGGAAGTAAAGCTCGAGGACTTAAACCGGTTTTCAACTGGTACTGTTGTAACTCCCCAGTTGTTGCATGAAAACGGGTTGGTGAAAAGGGTAGAAGATGGTATCAAGATTCTTGGTAACGGTGAAATAAAACATGCACTTACGATTCAAGCACATGGGTTTACAAAATCCGCGGCTGCCAAAATCGAAGAGGCTGGCGGCAAAGTTGAGGTGATCTAGATGCTAGACGCATTAAAGAACGCCTTGCGGATTCCAGACTTGCGAAAGAAGATTCTGTTTACCGCTTCATTATTGGCGGTATATCGGATCGGATCTTTTGTACCAGTGCCTGGAGTAAATGCTGCGGCGTTAGCACAACAACTTGGAATTGATGGAGGTAACATCTTCGGGTTTCTAGATCTATTTACAGGGGGAGCCTTAGGACGGTTTACCATATTTGCAATGGGAGTAAATCCCTACATTACAGCATCCATCATTATTCAGCTATTAACAGTTGTTATCCCTCGCCTAGAGCAATTGGCGAAAGAGGGTGGCGAAGGGCGAAAGGTAATTGCCCAATACACTCGGTACGGGACAGTTGTATTAGGATTAGTTCAGGCTTTTGGTATTACTATGATGGCCAGAAATTGGGGTGTTGTTACTCATCCAGGAATATTTAGTTTGTTGCTGATTATGGTTACCTTAACTGCTGGGACCAGTTTTCTAATGTGGTTAGGTGAGAAGATTTCTGAAGGCGGTATTGGTAACGGTATATCCTTAATTATTTTTGTAGGTATCGTTTCTAGAATGCCAATGGGAACTATCAATGCATTTCGAGCAGTGGGTGAAGGCGGGTTAAACATCTTTAGTTTAGTTGTATTTGCAATCCTCGGTATAATAGTAATCGCTGGGATTGTCATGGTACAGCAAGGACAACGCCGAGTTCCTGTTCAATACGCAAAACGCGTTGTTGGACGGAAGATGTACGGTGGGCAATCAACCCATATTCCCTTGCGTGTGAATCAGGCCGGCGTTATTCCAGTGATCTTTGCATCCTCCGTGCTAACATTTCCTTTAACCCTGGCACAGTTTGTACCAGCGGTAGGGCTAATTAACCGGTGGATAGGCTATGGAACGTTTGGGTATAATTTCCTATATGCTATGCTAGTTATATTCTTTACCTACTTCTATACTGCGGTTACCTTTAATCCGCAAGAAGTGTCTGGCAATATGAAGAAGAATGGCGGGTTTATACCAGGATTACGTCCTGGTCGTCCAACAACAGAGTATTTAGACCGAGTACTGACCAGGATTACATTGCCAGGAGCGGTTTTCCTAGCATTAATAGCTGTGATGCCGTACATCGCGGCCGGGATAACCCGGATCCCCGAAAGCTTCTTGTATTTCGGTGGAACAGGATTGCTAATTATGGTTGGTGTCGCCTTAGATACAATGAAGCAAATTGAGTCTCATCTGCTGTTGCGACACTATGAAGGTTTCTTAAAGTAGATAGCCATGTTGCCGAACAATCATTGGCAACACCGTTGATTAGACTAAAATGCAGTTCGGCACACATGGGCACGGTACACAAGTAACACGTATTTTCAGAGTAGGAAGGGGGAAGTGATGTGCGCTTAGTACTTCTAGGTTTACCTGGTGCTGGAAAAGGTACTCAAGGTGAGCGCATATCCGAGAAATATGGCATTCCCCACATTTCCACAGGAGGCATTATTCGTGCAGTCATCGCATCGGGAAATCAACTTGGGAAGACAGTAAATAGCTATATTTCGCAGGGGAATCTTATCCCTGATGAGATTGCCATTGCAATGCTGAAAGAACGAGTTAAATCCGACGATTGTTGTAATGGTTGGATATTAGATGGCTTTCCTCGCACTGTGCAGCAAGCTATGCATTTAGATGCTACTTTGAGAGAAGAGAACGAAGAAATAGACCATGCGTTTGATATACGTATAAGTGAGGGCGAGGCCATCCGTCGGGTTGGACTGCGACGGATGTGCCGTAGATGTGGAGAAACCTTCAATTTGTTATATTACCGTACCAAAGAAGAAGGTATTTGTGATAAATGTGGTGGAGAACTATACCAACGGACAGACGATAATACACACATTGCACTACAGAGATTACAAGTTCATTTGGAACAAACCCATCCTGTGGTACACTTTTATGCTCAGTCTGGTCGGTTAATTAGCATTAATGGTGAGCAGCCTATCGAAAGGGTCTTCGCTGATGTGGATGGAGTGTTCTCTAGCTATATTAACCAGCGTTATGCAGGTGAATGTTGATGATTATCCTCAAATCCCGTGACGAGCTACAGTCTATGCGTGAGGCTGGTCAAGTGGTGGCTCGGGCTCATCAGCTAGTTGCACAGCATGTGCGTCCTGGTATTACCACCAGAGAACTTGATCAGTTGGTAGAAAGGTTTTTGTTAGATTCAAAGGCTATACCCGCTTTTAAGGGATATCACGGATATCCAGCGACAGTCTGTGCTTCCGTTAATGAGGTTGTGGTTCACGGAATTCCAAACGATATTCCTTTGGAAGAAGGATGGATTCTAGGTGTAGATATCGGGGCCTATGTAAAAGGATTTTGTGGCGATTCTGCTTGGACATATCCGATAGGTTCAATCGATCAAGCAACGCAGAAGTTGCTTGATGTGACAGAGAAAGCCTTATTTCAGGGCATTAGCAAAGCTGTCATTGGTAATCGACTTTCAGATATTTCGCATCAAATTCAAACTGTGGTAGAGGAAGATGGTTTTTCTGTTGTACGTGATTTTGTGGGCCATGGTATTGGACGAAAAATGCATGAGGCACCGCAGATCCCAAACTTTGGCGCTCCAGGGCGCGGACCTAGACTCAAGGCTGGAATGACGTTGGCTATTGAACCTATGGTCAATGCTGGGAACTATCATGTTCAGGTTCAAGAAGATAATTGGACCGTGCTGACCGTAGATAGAAGTTTGTCTGCACACTTTGAGCATACAGTCGCCATAACAGCGGAAGGTCCACTGATTCTAACGGTGTTAGAATGATACTTGGGTAACCGAGACTAGTCCAGACCTCGTCCTAGTGGGATAAAGGAACAGCGGTGCTTGTTTTCAAGTGGTTTCATGGGGGGGATATTGTGGGGCTAAAAGTGGGCCAGTTGGTGTCTTCAAAAATGGGCCGAGATTGCCAAAACAAGTATTTGGTGTTGACACTTTTAGATGATGGTTTTGTGTTAATCGCTAATGGTAAGCAACGCAAAGTTTTAAATCCAAAGCGAAAAAATAGTAAACACTTAGTAGCTCACCTACAGGTAGCTACTCATATCGCAGAAGCCGTTGTTCGAGGGGAGAAAGTTACCAATCAGCAACTAAGGGCGAGTATTGAGGCTCTTAGCGAACTATCGGATCAAGGAAGAGAGGAGGGTTCGTCTAGCAATGGCTAAAGATGATGTTATTGAAGTAGAGGGTACCGTCGTTGAACCTCTTCCCAACGCGATGTTTCGTGTTGAATTAGACAATGGTCATAAGGTCTTAGCTCATATTTCCGGAAAAATGCGCATGCATTTTATTCGTATTTTACCAGGCGATAAGGTAACGGTAGAATTATCGCCCTACGATTTGTCTAGAGGAAGAATTGTATACCGGAAGAAGTAGCTAAGCTGGCTAAAGGGGGATAAATATGAAGGTTAGACCTTCTGTAAAGCCGATTTGTGAAAAATGCAAAGTTATTCGTCGTAAAGGGCGAGTCATGGTTATTTGTGAAAACCCTAAGCATAAACAGAAACAGGGATAGATTTAAGGGGGTGTTTGGTTAGATGGCAAGAATAGCAGGTGTAGATTTACCGCGGGAGAAGCGTGTGGAAGTAAGTTTGACCTATATTTACGGTGTTGGACGTTCCACATCTCAAAAGATTATTGATATATGCGGTGTAAATCCTGATACTCGCATTCGTGACTTAACGGAAGACGAAGTGAATAAGTTGCGAGAGATTATTGAACGCCAATTCGTGGTGGAAGGTGATCTACGGCGAGAGATAACTATGAACATCAAGCGACTGCGGGACATCGGTTGTTATCGAGGACTGCGTCACCGTCGTGGTTTACCGGTACGTGGACAAAAGACAAAGACCAATGCTCGTACCCGCAAAGGACCTAAGCGTGTTGCAGGTAAGAAGAGGTAGTATAGAGAGGAGGAATTTGTAAATGGCCAAACCACGTAAGGGACAGCGTCCTCGCAGACGTGAAAGAAAGAACATTCAAAGTGGTATAGCTCATATTCGCTCAACATTTAATAATACAATTGTATCCATTAGCGATCTGCAAGGGAACATCCTGTCATGGGCTAGCGCTGGTAATATGGGTTTTAAAGGGTCTCGTAAAGGCACTCCATTTGCTGCTGGTATGGCAGCAGAAAGTGCTGGCAAGGCAGCGATGGAACATGGTCTTCGTGAAGTTAAAGTATTTGTAAAAGGTCCAGGAGCTGGACGTGAAGCTGCAATTCGTTCATTACAAGCTGTAGGTATAGATGTAAATGTGATTAAGGATGTTACTCCGATTCCCCATAATGGCTGTCGGCCGCCGAAACGGCGGAGAGTGTGACCCTTTGGATGGAGGTGAAAAAGAATGTCAAGAAATGTAGGTGCTGTTTGTCGTTTATGCCGCCGAGAAGGGGAGAAACTCTACCTAAAAGGTGATCGTTGTTACACCAGTAAGTGTGCTGTCGATCGTCGGAGTTATCCGCCTGGTCAACATGGTCAAAGCCGTAAGAAGCAGTCAGAATATGGAATGCAATTACGGATGAAACAGAGACTACGTCGGATTTACGGTGTAGGTGAACGCCAACTAGAGAATTACTATAATGCTGCTACGAGAAAACGTGGTATTACTGGTGAAGTTCTAATTCAATTACTGGAATCTCGTTTGGATAATATTATTTATCGATTAGGAATTGGCTCCTCTCGGGCTCAAGCAAGACAGTTAGTCATGCATGGGCACATCACGCTTAACGGACACAAGGTTGATATTCCGTCTTGTCAAGTTAAACCGGGAGATGTAGTTGCTGTGAGGGAAACTTCCAGAAATACTCCGGTGATTAAGACTAATATTGAGGATGCGGCTGGAAGAAGTATTCCGGAGTGGTTGGAATTTAATAGTGAGAAGTTAGAGGGACAGGTTAAGGTTCTCCCACATCGGGAACAAGTGGATATTCCTGTAGAAGAACATTTAATCGTAGAGTTCTACTCCAGATAATAAACCCAACCCTTTTACCCTCAAAAGGTTCGAGTCCTTTGGCTACGGAAAGCCATGCAGGGCACTCTGTGGCTGCATAAACGTGCATTCGAGAAGGAGGGTGTTTTTGGTAGATGATAGAAATTGAAAAGCCAAAAATAGAACGGATTGAGTTAACTGAGGACTATGGTAAGTTTGTCGTAGAACCTCTTGAGCGAGGGTATGGTATTACGCTTGGAAATAGTTTGCGGCGTATTCTCCTATCCTCTCTACCAGGTACAGCTGTGACTTCAGTACAGATCGACGGAGTACTCCATGAGTTTTCTACCATTACGGGTGTTGTCGAGGATACCGTTGATATTGTGCTCAATCTAAAGAAATTACTTGTTAAGATATATTGTGAAGAACCGGTGAACGTGCGAATTGAGGCTACTGAAGAGGGACCTGTATACGCGAGGGATATTGTTACCGACTCCACTGTAGAGGTTCTGAATCCAGATTTGCATATTGCTACGCTCCAGTCGAACGCTCGATTAAATATGGAGATCACTGTGGCAAAGGGCCGAGGATATGTTTCTGCAGAACGGAATAAACAGTCGGATCAGCCCATTGGATTGATTCCAGTGGACTCTATTTTCACCCCGGTCACTAAGGTGAACTTTCTAGTAGAAGATACTCGTGT
>SKHL01000237.1 GCA_007116995.1 Limnochordia bacterium | reverse complement strand
CCTTTAAAGGATAAGCAGATGTATGAGGATTCAATAAAAAATGATTGGGGAATTCAATTTTCACACACAATTGAAGAACAAATTGGGGGACAATTACAGGCAGGATTTATTTTAACAGATATATATCAAGATACAAATGGTACAGGTAAACTTCATCAGTTTAATATTCCAACTTTTTATGCTACAAGAGCAATTAAAAGGTGAGATAGTAGCCGAACTTTTTCCGATGTGATAAGATTAAGTCAGACAATATGCTAGGTGGTGATCTCTAATGGAAGGCTTCAAGCGGCTATTTGATATAGAAAATCTAGCAAATGAGTGGAAGGTAGATTTGAGTATTCATACGAAACTAGTAAAGGAAGCCCGAGAAGAATTCCCAAATGATAAGATGATGGTTGAATTACATATTGTTCGTGCTTTGCGTAGGGATCGACGTCAAAACGTACACTAGGAGGGGTATCCATGTCTAGGTTTAAGGTATATCTAGACACTTCAGTTCTTAGTGCTCTATATGATGAGCGGACACCAGAAAGACAGGTCTTAACAAAAGCAGCGTGGGAGAACCTTAAGGACTATAATGTATAAGTATCCAGCTGGTAGTGGACGAGTTAAATGCCGCTCCACAGCCGTTAAAGGAGAGCTTTCCAGCGTTATCTTTTATGACCGAGCCGGATATGGATGGAATTGATGGACGGTCAGTTATAGACTTATCATATTGAATAGGACAAAAAATGACCCTTCATTGAGGAGGAAGATAATGAAGAAGTTTGATATTGCGCTACAGTTATACACCATTCGGAATGAGATAGAAGAAGACATGGATGCATCCTTACAACAGGTTAAAGAAATGGGATATGATTTCGTGGAGTTTGCTGGTTACTTTGGTAAGACGGCAACAAATGTGCGAAATCTCCTGGATAAACATGGCTTGAAGAGTGTCTCTGTTCATCAAGGGTATTCTATATTTTTAGACGAACCAGAGGAATCTGTGGAGTATCTCAAGACCATAGGTGCAAAGTATTCCGCTGTTCCCTGGATGGGGAAAGAGAAGCATAAGGGAAGTCCTGAATTTGCGAAAACTGTTGAAGACTTCATGAATATTGGCCAGCTGTTGCAAGAGGCTGGAATTACACTGCTATATCACAATCATGATTTTGAATTTGAACGCTATGACGGTAAATTCCTTTTAGATTGGCTTTTTGAAGCAGTTCCTGCCAATATTCTACAGACAGAGATCGATACCTGCTGGGTAAAGTTTGCTGGATATGATCCCGCTGAATATATTCGGCAGTATACAGGTAGAAGCCCCATAGTTCACCTGAAGGACTTCACTAGTAAGAGTTTCACTGGCGGACCCGTGTACGCTCTTATTGATGAATCTGGGAAAGAAGGAGAAAAGCCTAGCCGAGAAGATCAAAGGTTCAGGTTTAGACCTGTGGGTCAAGGTGTACAGAATATTCCTGAGATCCTGAAGGCAGCAGAAGATGCCGGAACCGATATTGTCGTGGTCGAACAGGACCAATGTCCAGACTGCTCTCCCATGGAAGTAGCCAAAATAAGTAGAGACTATTTAAGAAGCCTAGGATTATAGTCGCGTTTTAGACGAAGTCAGCCTGTGATAGGCTGACTTCTTTGCTGGAACAAGGGGACTATTTATTTTCCAAAAGGATTGGACGGTGATAACGGTGAACATATACATAAGTAACCATTTTACAGTTAGCCAGAGATTTAACAGACCTTAAATGGTCAACTTCTAAGGAGGATAAAATGAAAGATATTGGAGACTTGAGAAAGATAGCAGTGCTAATTGATGCGGATAATGCACAATGCTCGAAAATGAAGTTAATATTAGAAGAGATATCTGCTCATGGACATATTATTGTAAAGCGGGCTTATGGGGATTGGTCAAGTGATTTTCTTAAAAAATGGAAGAAGGAACTAAATGAGTTAGTCATACAGCCCATTCAACAATTTGCCTACACTACCGGTAAAAATTGCACGGATACAGCTATGATAATCGATGCTATGGATCTGCTCTACACGGCGAAGTTCGATGCATTTGTCCTAGTATCTAGTGATAGTGACTTTACTCGGTTAGCTTCACGATTGCGTGAATCAGAGATATTTGTCTTCGGTGTGGGTGAAAAGAAAACACCAATTTCGTTTAGGAATGTCTGTGACGATTTTATTTTTACGGAAAACATCTCAGAAACAGACACTGTTGATGAGTCGAATAAGACGAAGAAAGAAGAGAACAATAATACCATTAAAGAGATACGAACACTGCTAGATAAAGCATGGGAGATATATCATGATGATGAAGGCTGGGTCAATGTAAGCTCCGCAGGCCAATTTATTAAACGTGCGAAACCTGACTTTGATCCAAGGTCTTATGGATTCTCCAAGCTCCCTGATCTCGTAAGTAGCATGACTAACTACTATGAGATGACGAAATATCCAGGTAAAGGTACGGTAATAATTATTGCATATAAACTAAAGGGAAACAGGAAATAACGAACCATAGATTAGGTTAGGTTCGTGCTCTGCTCCTGAATAGCAAAACTATCTTGCTAAGGACAATGAGACTGAGAGGATAAAGCCATGAGTTATACTATTGAAACTACAATAAAGGGAGTAGTGCTGAGATTCAAAACAAGCTCAGACGTTTTTTCGCCGGCTAGTATTGATCGAGGCACCCAAGCCATGCTCTCTATTGTTAACTTTAGTGATGACGATAAGGTCCTAGACTTAGGCTGTGGCTACGGCGTTGTTGGTATCTTAGCAGCTAAGTTAATAAGCCCGCAGAAGGTCATCATGACCGATAAGGATAGTGCAGCTATAGAGCTCTCCAGCGAAAACGCCTTACTAAACCATGTGGAAGGAGTTCAGATATGCAAGAGTGATGGTTTTAGAGACTTGACTGTGACTGATTTTACGATGATCCTATCCAACCCGCCATACCACACGGATTTTTCTGTGGCAAGGAAGTTTATTGAAAAAGGCTTTAACCGGTTGGTTCTAGGTGGACGGATCTACATGGTGACCAAGCGAAAGACGTGGTATCAGAAGAAGCTGATATCAGTTTTTGGTGGTGTCTCTGTTCAGGAGATAGATGGCTATCATGTATTTTTTGCTGAGAAACGATCAAACACCTATGCGGACCGGCGAGCGTGAGGTAAATCGCAATCCAGATTCATGGCGTTAGCAGTATGCGTATAACCGGTCATACTAATAAAATATAATTACCTCTGTATCCAGAAGACTACGGCCCGATGAGGATTATATGTTATCTTAGTCGCGTGCTCAGAATAAAGAAAGTAGCTTAAAAGTGTGTTATAATTGTTCTCGTGCAAGAAAAAATTGGTTTATGGTAATGGAAGAGGGTTCGCCCATGGAGTTTATCCCTGCGAAACAGATTCTTTCGACATGGTCTAATGGTGACAGCTGGTTTGGGTCTAACTATAGCATGAATATCTATAAGGGGTGCAGTCACGGGTGCATTTACTGCGATTCTAGGAGTGAATGCTACCAAGTAGATAATTTTGACCAGGTTAGAGCCAAGACCGATGTAATTGCGTTATTAGACAAAGAACTTGGTGCGAAGAGACGGAAAGGTATTGTCGCGAATGGAGCTATGAGTGATCCATATAATCTGTTTGAACGAAAGCATAGGTTGACTCGGGATGCACTAAAGCTGCTCGACAAGCATCGATTTGGTGCAAGCATCCTAACTAAGTCCGACTCAGTCATACGTGATATCGATCTCCTCACTCAAATTCGAGCACATTCCCCTGTAGTTATAAAGTTCACCATCACGACAGCAGATGATCTACTAGCTAGAAAGTTGGAGCCTAGAGTAGCTTCGCCATCCCAGAGATTTGCAGCCTTAAAACGTATTTCATCAGAGGGTATATACACTGGCATTCTTGTTTGGCCGATCTTACCCTTTATTACCGACATCGAAGAGAGTTTCAGTAGTCTTGTTCAAAAAGCAGTGGATCATGGCGTAAAGTTTGTCTGTCCAGCCCCATTTTATGGTGTGACGTTAAGACAGAATCAACGTGTATATTTTTATCAACAATTAGATCAGCTATTCCCGGGACTCAAGCAACAGTATATATCCGAATATGGTGGTCGCTATGAGTGTTGTTCTCCCCATAAAACAAGGTTACAGCAAATCATCGGTGAGCTATGTGAGCTACATGGACTTTTACACCGCATGTCTGACATACGTGATGCCATTGTTTCACAACGTGGGTGTGAGCAATTACCGCTATTTAATTAATACTATTTATCACCTAGTTGTAGATGCTTTAACCCTCTTTTTATTCGTTT
>SKHL01000298.1 GCA_007116995.1 Limnochordia bacterium | reverse complement strand
TCGTTTTCATATGGATGATCCTTTTGCATCGGAGTCTCTTGCTTTGGCCATTGCCGGTATTCTAAACACACAGTCCATAGTCGTCGTCTGTGTAGGCACAGATCGATCTACAGGAGATTCGTTAGGGCCATTAATTGGAAGCCAGTTGGCTGCGTCTCATAAGCCTGGAGTAACTATATATGGTACGCTAGAGGAGCCAGTGCATGCATTAAACTTAGACCAACGAGTCCAGGAAATCAAGGGAAAACACCCTGACAGTGTTATTATAGCCATTGATGCATGTTTAGGCCGAGCCGAAAACGTGGGTTTTATATCGTTGAAAGAAGGGCCGTTAAAACCGGGAACAGGTGTTAACAAGAGTCTACCAAACATTGGACACTATCATCTTATAGGGATTGTAAACGTGGGGGGTTTGATGGAATATTTCGTCTTACAGAATACACGTTTAAGTTTAGTCATGAAAATGGGGGAGGTCATTGCAGAAGGAATTTGCATGAGTTTGCATGGATGGAGTGTAGAACAGCGACAGATTGTTGAGTCCGTCTTACCCTAGCTAAAAGTGTTCCACATACCAATAGTGTTCCACGTGGAACACTATTGGTATCGTACTATCTTATTATTCTATTTACCAACAATCTCATAAACGGTTGTGATGACATCGAAGTAGAAACCCTCTCTTCTACTAGGCTTATCGCCAGGTTTCGTATGCATCGAGCACCAATACTATTAGGCCATGAGATCATCAGCGGTTCTTGTGCCATCAATGCTTATCGTATATGGGCATCTTCCAAACGTTAGCCCCGCATAAATTCGAGAATTCGTTCTAATTCCTCGTCAGAATAGTACTCAATTTCTATTTTCCCCTTGCCTTTTCGGTAATCTAACCGTACCTTTGTGCCCAATACACGCTGTAATTCTTCTTGCAGCACTTGCACCTCCGGATCTTCATTGACCATTGTTCTACGTGGAACACGCGGTGTGCTTTTGATTATTTTTTCCAGATGTCGTACTGACAAGTCCTCTCGGATTATCCGTTCTGCAAGATGCTGTCGCTCCGACGTATCTTCCACCGACAGCAGAACTTTTGCATGGCCTCTACTTAAGACTCCCTCTACTACCAGTTCCTTAACTCGGTCATCTAAACTTAATAACCGCAAAGTGTTAGCCACTGACGAACGCTTCTTACCCACTGATAGAGCTACATCCTCTTGAGTCAAAGAAAACTCATGAATTAACCGTAAGTATCCTTCGGCTTCTTCAATCACATTAAGATCCTCACGCTGAAGATTTTCTATCAAGGCTACTTCCGTCATTTGTCGGTCGGAAAAATCGCGAACAACTGCAGGAATAGTAGTAAATCCAGCTAAGCTGCAGGCTCTCCATCGTCGCTCGCCAACAACGATCTGGTAATCCTCTGCTGCCTTGCGAACTATAATCGGTTCCAATACCCCGTGTTGCTTGATAGAATTTACGAGTTGATCTAGCTTCTCTTCATCAAAGTGCTTACGTGGCTGAAATGGATTAGGAACAATACTGTCTACACTAATCTGCTCAACCCCAGCGTGATTATCCTCTTCAACTTGGGGAATCAAAGATCGTAATCCTCTTCCTAAGGCTTGTCTACTCACGAGCTAAGCACCTCCTCTGCCAAGCTTTTATACGCTAATGCGCCCTTAGATTTATTATCGTATAGAGCAATCGGCTGTCCAAAACTAGGCGCTTCACTAAGGCGGATATTTCTAGGAATGATGGATTCATATACTTTTACCTGGGCTTGGAAGTAATTCATTACATCCTGAATCACTTGCTGCGACAGGTTAGTGCGAGCATCAAACATGGTCATAACCACCCCTTCCCACTCTAGATCTGGATTTAGATGTTCTTGAACCATGGCTATGGTGCTTACTAACTGGCTAAGCCCCTCTAACGCGTAATACTCACACTGAATTGGTACAATCACAGTATTAGACGCCGTTAATCCGTTGATTGTTAATAGCCCTAGTGATGGTGGGGCATCGGTCAAAATGTAATCATATCTATCCTTGACCGTATCTAATGCCTTTTTCAATCGAAACTCCCTTGAAATCGTGGAAACTAGTTCAATCTCAGCACCAGCTAATTCAATAGTGGCTGGTGCGACTTGCAGACCCTCTACTTCGGTATCCATAACGATTCGTTCGAGCCATTCCCCTTCAATCAGGACAGAATACATACACCGCTCAATTCTACTCTTATCAATACCTACACCACTTGAGGCATTACCCTGTGGATCAATGTCTACTAAAAGAACTCTCTTTCCTGCTAAGGCTAGATAAGCACCTAAGTTCACTGCAGTGGTGCTTTTTCCTACTCCGCCTTTTTGATTAACTATTGATATGACTTTAGCCACTATGTCTGCCCCCTTTCTGGCTTCTTAATCATAACAGTTACCCTATAGTATTCGTCTTCTTCTTGTTCTTTATAATCCACATCTAATCCACTAGCAGTTAACGAAGATGCTAAATCCTTGACACTGTTCGTGAATAAGCGTATGTCTTTAAATATAATTCTCTTTTGCTTTACTGGGGCAGGGGGTTCTTTCTTCTCCAGTAGCCTAGCAATTAACTCCTCCGTCTGTCTTACATTTAATTCTTTCTCAACTACCATATCAATTACATATCGCTGCGTCTGGTTGCTCTCTAACCGAAGCAATGAGCGGGCGTGACGCTCACTTAATGACCCAGCTGCAATGGCTGCTCTTATCTCTCGGCCTAGCTTTAATATGCGTAATCGATTCGCGATGCTCGATTGGCTTTTACCTAACCGCTTCGCCAATTCCTCTTGAGTTAAGTCAAAATCCTGAAGTAACCGCAGATAACCCTCAGCCTCTTCAAAAAAATGAAGATCACGTCGCTGCAGATTTTCGATTAAAGCCATTTCTCCAGCTACTTTATCACTGAGTTCCTTGATCATGGACGGAATCGCCTGCCAGCCAAGTTGCTTACACGCTCTTAAACGACGTTCACCCACGATCAGTTGATACCCATCTTCAACTTCTCGCACTATCACTGGATGCAAAATCCCATGTTCAGCTATAGACTGAGCTAACTCATTAAGACTCTCCTGATCAAACTCTACCCGCGGTTGAAAAGGATTAGGTTGAATCATTTCAACAGGAATAGATTCGATTTCTTCCTTCCATACCTCCGGTGTTCTTTCAGTATCCTCCGGGGCTATCGTCCTCGATCGTAACATATCTGTCAACTTCACTAGGTTTCACCACCTAAATACTTCTTCCTTAAACTATTCGTGATTAGATCAAACCTTCCTTCTGAGTAATAAATATAATAAATAAAATAAACTGCAAAAACCCAAAAAAAACAAGACCCCCAAGCCTTGTTTCCGACTATAAACTCCGTTTTTGTGGTACTCCCGGCTTACGCGGATATTTGTTTGGTGTAACCTCTACCTTCCTATATAAAACTAGTGACCGTAAACCCATATTGTATGGTAACTCGAAGATCCTAACCTCTGCTAGTTCAGCGCCCATAATCTCCGCCGCACGCTGGGAATTATCAATTTCCTGGCTCACGTTACCACTCTTCATTGCGATAAATGAACCCTTCTTTTTTACAAAGGGAATACATAATTCCAACAGCACAGGTAAGGGAGCCACAGCCCTAGCTACAGCCCAATCATATTTTTCACGTCGAGACTGCCTCTGGCCTAGATCTTCTGCCCGTCCATGAATACACTCAACATTATCTATCTTTAGTTCTTCACTGCTTCTGACAAGAAATTTAACTCTTTTTTCTAAACTATCTAAAAGCGTTACATTAGACTGTCGATTATGAACAGCTAATACTAATCCAGGAAATCCTGCACCTGTTCCCACATCAATGCCCCGGCTATTTAGATCCACCCCAGCCTTCAAACATGAAAGAGAGTCTACATAATGCTTGATTGCAAATTCTGCTAGCGCTGTAATTCTAGTTAAATTCATGGTTTCATTTGTCGCTAGTACCTTTTCTGCATAGGCAGCCAGGATACGTACCTGCTGATCCGTTAATACTAATTGTATTTGTTCACAACCCTTGCTTAACCAGTCAACTATCTTTTCCTGATCCATTTACTATTCACCTATCCATTCAAGTCATTTCCACTCATCTGTTGTAGATAAATCATTAAAACCGAGATATCCGCCGGTGAAACACCTGAAATCCGCGAGGCTTGTCCTAAAGTCAGTGGCTGGCTAGTGTTTAGCTTCTCCGCTGCTTCTCTAGATAAACCGCGTACGTGCAAGAAATCAAGTTTTGGCAGTCGCTTTCCCTCAATCCTTCGAAAGCGTTCAATCGCTCTTTCTTGCTTTTTTAAGTACCCCTGGTATTTAACGGTGATCTCTACCCCTTCAGCCACATCCCGTGGTAACTTAGGTAAAGACTGAAATTTTGCTAAATCAGTATACATAATCTCTGGTCGTTTCAATAGTTCCGATAAACTGACCCCATGACGAAGCGGACTAGATCCCAGATCTGCTAACAGATCATTAGTATCACTGGTTGACGGAATCTGGACCGTTTCTAGCCGTGCTACCTCAGCCTCTATACTGTTCCACTTGGTCTTAAATTCCAAAAAGCGCTGATCCGAGATTAAACCTAGTTCGTGAGCAATGGGAGTAAGACGCATATCGGCATTATCTAGTCGTAACAGTAGTCGATATTCAGCTCTTGATGTCATCATACGGTAGGGTTCATTTGTCCCCTTTAAGACTAAGTCATCTACTAATACTCCAAGATAGGCTTGAGACCGATCTAAGGATATTAACGGCTCTTCTCGGCAGTATAGAGCCGCATTAATTCCTGCTAATAAGCCCTGGGCTGCTGCTTCTTCATATCCTGATGTTCCATTAATCTGACCGGCAGCAAATAATCCATCATATTCTTTTATTTCTAAAAAGCTATTTAACATCAACGGATCTAAACAGTCATACTCAATGGCATATCCCGGTCGCATCATCTCGACCTGAGCCAGACCAGGAATGGTCTGGAGCAATTTTTGCTGCACATCAGCGGGAAGGGATGTAGATAACCCGCTAAGATACCCCTCAGAGGTGTTCCATCCTTCCGGCTCTACAAATACTTGATGCCCTTCCCGTTTCGGAAACTGAACAACTTTACTCTCAATAGATGGACAATACCGAGGTCCAACTCCTACTATAGCGCCGCTATACATGGCTGACTTATCGAGATTATCAATTATAATCTGATGAGTCTCTCTATTTGTGTACGTTAACCAACAAGGGGTCTGCTCTACCTCTATTCCTTTGGTTTCGAAGGAAAACCCTCGAAAAAACTCGTTACCGGGCTGAATAGTCATCTGATCATAATCAAGAGAACGCAGGTTTACTCTTGGAGGTGTTCCCGTTTTAAATCGAGCTAAAGGAAACAACTTCTCAAGGTTATGACCGAGAGCTTCCGCTGAGTGCTGACCTTGGGGTCCTGATGTGTATACGGTATCCCCTAGAAATATCTTCGCCCGCAAATAGGTTCCTGTAGCCAATATCACAGTTTTAGCTGCTATAGACTGGTTTCGTACCACAACTCCGATAACCTGTTGATTGTCAGTAACCAAATCCTCAACCAGGCCTTCCTTTAAATATAACCGAGGCGTCGTTTCTAATACCTCTTTCATTCGTCGTTGATAGAGTTTCCGATCTGCTTGGGCCCGCAGGGCCTGTACAGCCGGACCTTTGCGGGTATTTAGCATGCGCATCTGCATTAAGGTCGCATCTATGTTTTTCCCCATTTCTCCACCTAATGCGTCAATTTCTCGAACCAAATTGGCTTTAGCGGGTCCTCCGATAGATGGATTACAAGGCATCAAAGCTACATTATCCATATTCAAGGTAAGCAGTAATACTTGCTGACCCATTCGAGCTGCTGCTAAAGCCGCTTCACAACCAGCATGACCTGCTCCAATCACGATCACATCATAGTCACTCTGACTGCACTGAAACATGATTACGACCTCCCTTCAACACCACTAATAACACTCCTATATCTGCAGACGACACTCCAGCTATACGGGCGGCCTGACCGACCGATGTTGGTTGTACAGCTGTTAATCGCTCCTTCGCCTCAGAGCGTAATCCGACTATTCGCTGATAATTAATCCCTGTTGGAATTTCTATCTTCTCCATCTTAACAAACTCTGCTACCTGATTGATCTGGCGATCTATATACGCTTTAAATTTACATTCTATCTCCACCTGTTCGATCACTTGATCCTCTAGCTCTGGCAGATCCGCAAACTTAGATAAGCTTACCCAATTTACCTCAGGTCTTTGTAGAATTTCATGAAGGGAAACGGCCTTCTTTAGATCCCCTGAGCTTAATTGCTGCAATGCCTCTCGTACGTTAATCGTTGGTGAAATCTGAACCCCCCATAGCCATTCAAGCGTCTCTTTGATGATCTGTTCCTTCTTCAGTAGTGCTTCATATCTGACTTGATCAATTAAACCAATCCTATATCCTAATTTACGCAAACGCAGGTCTGCATTGTCTTGCCGCAAAATCAACCGATACTCGGCCCGTGAGGTCATCATTCGGTACGGCTCTTCCGTTCCTTTGGTCACTAAATCATCAATTAAGACCCCAATATACCCTTGAGCTCTATTTATGATAAAAGTATCTTTCTCTTGGCACTGATGAGCACAATTAATGCCGGCAATTAAGCCTTGGGCTGCGGCTTCTTCATAGCCTGATGTTCCATTTAGTTGACCAGCTGTGAACAATCCTGATACGACCTTCGATTCCAAACTAGCCTTTATTTGGCTCGGAATAATATAGTCATACTCAACAGCATATCCCGGTCGCATAATGCTAGCATTCTCTAATCCCGGAATAGATCGAACCATCTCCTCCTGCACATCCTCGGGCATTCCCGTCGTTAATCCCAAACAATACATTTCCTTCGTATATCGCCCTTCAGGCTCAAGAAAAATCTGATGATCTAACTTCTCAGGAAACCGAATTACTTTGCGATCTATCGAGGGACAAAAACGTGGCCCATGACCGACAACAGACCCAGTACGAATCGGAGAGCGGTGAAGATTATCCAATATTACTTGAATCGTATGTTGATTCGTCCTCGTATACCAGCATGAAATTTGATCTACTTCTTCTCTCGATGAATCGAAGGAAAACCGTAGTGGTTTCTCCCAACCTGACTGCTCAACAAACTTCCCATAATCAATGGTGTCTCCATGAATTCGAGGAGGTGTTGCTGTCTGAAACCGACTGAGTTTAATTCCTTGCTGCTCAAGGCTAGTCGACAGTTCCAGAGCGCTTGGTTCTCCTTGACGACCCCCGGGATATCGGATATCACCAATCACAAGCATTCCTCGTAAAAAAGTTCCTGTTGTCAATACAACTGCTTTCGCCAATAAATCAATGCCACTCTTTAGTCTTACTCCACTGATACTCCCACTCTCCACCAACAAATCTGTGACTAAGCCTTGCTTAATCCTCAGATTTGTTTGATTTTGCAGTGCTAGGATCATCTCTTGTTGGTATTTCTTTTTATCAGCTTGAGCTCGCAGAGCATGGACCGCTGGTCCCCGACTCAAATTGAGCATGCGAATATTAAGAAAGGATTTATCTATCGTCTTGGCCATTTGTCCACCAAGAGCATCGATCTCGCGTACTAAGTGACTCTTGGCTGCTGGTCCTCCAATGGCTGGATTACATGACATCTGGGCGATTGTATCTAGATTCATCGTAATTAGTAGTGTCCTACACCCTAAGCGCGCCGAAGCAAGAGCTGCCTCACACCCAGCATGTCCAGCTCCTACCACAATAACTTGATAATCTTGATTCATTCTCGCCCCTACTTTCCAATACAAAATTGAGCGAATATCCGATCGACAATATTCTCCCGCACGGTTTCCCCCGTTATTTCTCCAAAATGTTCAATCGCACCTTGTAATCCTACGGCTATTAAATCAATAGGTAGCCCGGCCTGTAGTGTATCGAGGGCTTGTTCTATATCTTCCTTCGCGTGAAGCAAGGAATTTTTGTGACGCGTACGAGTTATGATAGCACTTTGATCTGTTCTTTGGAGGAATCCATTCTGTACTAAGCTTATAATGGTACGGATTAGTGGGTCAAGATCATTTGTGATTAAAGATATTTCCACTATTGGAGTAGATTTGGTAATTGGTAATGCTTCCGGCCCCCAGACAGCTGGAAGATCTGTTTTATTTATAATTATAATCCGCTTTTTTTTCGCTGTTTTGGTCAGCAATACTTGATCTTCCTCTGATAAATGAGCACTCCTATCTAGCACATGTAAGATAAGATCGGCTTGATCAACCAATTCCATCGCCCGCTGAACTCCTAGTTGTTCCACTAAGTCTTCGGATTCTCGGATACCTGCTGTATCTAACAATCGTAACGGGATACCTTGAAGATTCAATACTTCCTCAATCACATCTCGAGTTGTTCCCGGAATATCTGTGACTAATGCACGATTTTCATTCAATAACCGATTTAATAAGCTGGATTTACCTACATTCGGCTTACCGACAATTACCGTCTTTAATCCTTCACGGAACACCATTCCATCATCAGCTGTAGAAATTAGTTTCTCAATATCTAATATAATATTATTCAAGATATTGATCATTTCCTGGGATTCTACTTCAGGAACATCATCCTCAGGAAAGTCAATAGATGCCTCTACACGCACAATAATATCATAGAGTTTTTCTTTTAATCCTTGAATACGTTGGCTTAAGCTTCCCTCTAACTGTTGCATAGCTAACCCTAAACTTACATCAGTCTTAGCCCGAATTACATCGATTACCGCTTCTGCTTGTGTTAAATCTAGTCGGCCACTGAGAAAAGCTCTTTTGGTAAACTCACCCGGTTCCGCTAAGCGGGCTCCTTTTTCTAATACTAACTGCAATATTCTTTGCACTACAACGACGCCACCATGACATTGAATTTCTACAACATTCTCGCCTGTATAGGAGCGGGGCCCGCGCATTACCATGACAATCGCTTCATCAACTATTTGCTGACGATCATCAATAATATGACCATACTTCCCCTGGAAATTCAGTGTATTATCTATACTACCTCGAACTGGTCTAAATACTAGCCTAGCGATGGGGATAGCCTCCTGGCCGCTTAACCGCACAATTCCAATCCCTGCTTCGCCAATCGCTGTAGCAATCGCTGCAATAGTGTCATCAAACATGGTATTCCTCCACCTAATACTTTCTGATATGCGAACGAAAACGAGCGTACCTATGGCACGCTCCAACTTTATTTCTTAGGAAGGATAATTACTCTACGGAAGGGATCTCTTCCTTCGCTATGGGTTTCAATGCCCTGTATATCCTGGAGTTCACTATGCACTATCCTTCGCTCAAGTGCAGTCATTGGATCTAGAGCTACTCTTCTTCCTGTGCCCCGCACTTTAGAACCTAGTCGTCGTGCTAAAGCTTTTAAGGTTTCTTCTCGACGAGCCCGATAGCCTTCTATATCAACAATGACACGAGCCCATTCTCCACCCTCACGATTAGCCACGGTGCTAACTAGATATTGAAGAGCATCTAAGGTCTGTCCCCTACGCCCAATTAATAAACCTAAATTATCCCCTTTTAAGTCCATCAAAATATTTTCCTCATCCTGAACGTTAACCGTTAATGTAGCTGGTATATCCATTTTATCGAGTAACTCTACAATGTAATTTTTAGATATAATACATTTCCAGTTAATGGTGGGTCGTCGCTCTATTCTAACCTTAGCTTGCTTAGAACCCAAAAACCCAAATATTCCTTTCGTACCTTCTTCGAGAACGGAAACATCAACTTCATCTTTCGTCGTTTCTAGCTTAGCCAATCCCTCTTCAATAGCGTCTTCCACAGAACGTGCAATTATCTCTACGGATTTCATTTCGATTGACCTCCCTGATCCGGAACTGGATAGTTTTTCACAATCCAAGCCTGTTGTCCAATGGAAAATACATTACTTACAACCCAGTATAACACAAGTCCAGCTGGAAAATTGACACTAAATACACCTATCATAGCCGGCATAATTAGAAGCATTGTCTTCTGAGAAGCATCCGTAGCAGTCATTTTCGTTTGGATGTATGTGGTCCCCGCCGCTAGAATAGGCAACAAGAAAAAGGGATCTGGTACACTTAAATCCCAGATACCTAAGAATTGGGTAGCTTGACCTGGTTCGATATCTTGCAATACGCGGAAAAATGCCCACAATATAGGCAATTGTACCAACATCGGAAAGCAACCACCTAATGGATTTACTTTATTTTCCTTATATAATGCCATAGATCGCTTTTGATATTCTTGCGGTTGATCTTTATATTTCTCTTGAAGTTCTTTCATCTTCGGCTGCAACGTTTTCATTGCTGCCATGCTTTTGGTCTGACTTAATGTTAATGGATATAATAACATTCGAATAAATAATGTAACCAAAATTATAGCTATTCCATAGCTATTCGTTATCCCCACCACTAATTGAATCAACCAACTCAGTCCATCGGCGAGAAAATTAACAATACCCAATAGTCTTTCCTCCTCATCATCAGTTACGGAACCGGATCATATCCTCCGGGATGCCAAGGATGACACCGAACTATTCGCCGTAATCCAATCCATATACCCTTTAACCCATAGCGTAACACAGCTTCTCTCATATATTGAGAACATGTAGGATAAAACCGGCACGAACGTGGCATCAAAGGTGAAATAAATCGTTGGTAGATAGAAAGTAACATTATTATTACCTTGGACACAGCAATAATCACCACCATATTCTACGTTAGTAAACCTGATTCCTTCAAAAGCTTGTAAACATCTTCCTGTAACTCCAGAAACGTCGCAGTCTTACTAACAGCCTTGGCTCCAATAACTATATGATACCCGTTTGGAATTATAGAAACATATTTATTCATTATTTCACGAAGCTTCCGTTTAACGGAGTTTCGTGTAACTGCTTTACCTACCTTCTTACTTACCGATAAACCGATCTTTAACTGGTCATCCTGAACAGGAAGTAAATGGAAAGCTAGGTATTTGCCAAACCGTACTTTCCCCTGGGTGTAAACCAATCGGAAGTCCTCAGGGCGGGTTAGACTTGCGTACTTCATACTTACCTCCTATGCAATTACCCAGATTAATAAAGAGAGAAAGACCCGTTCCCGGGTCAGATACGTTTATGCACTTAACGTTTTTCTCCCCTTTTTACGCCTTGCATTCAACACTCTGCGTCCCCCACTAGAACTCATCCGAGATAGAAAACCATGATTCTTTTTACGCTTACGATTATTCGGTTGAAATGTTCTTTTCACTTAAACGACCCCCTTCCACTTCCGAGTCTGCCACATACATTATCCATTTTATCCTATTTTAATTTAAACTGTCAACCCAATAGAAAAATAATGCCCCAATTAACTACTTATCCCCATAATCACTAGTATTATATCCACAAACCTGTTGATAATCCATTCTTTGTTTGATAAAATAGCAGAGCACGCATTACTACGGTATTCTTTGTGCTACACACTGTAGATAAGTATGTGGATATGATCAATTTACCTTTCTTGTGGACAAACATTTTTTTCTAAGCACAGATCAGTTGATAGATTTGAACAATAATAGGCATTTACACCAATATGTGGATAACTTATTACTTGTGGATTATTGTGTGAACTATATGGGTGTCATTTTGGAAAATCCGAGTTATCCAAGGTATACTTCTAAATTGTGGATAACTTGTGAGTTTTGTGGATAAACTCGTTAAATTTCTTTCACAGAGGGATCGTACCGTTCTATTAATTGTGTAAAAACTGTAGATTTCTTCTGAACGATTTTATCCACAAAATTTCCCTTGGGGATAATTTATTAATATAAAAGAAGGATCCTGTGGATTATATCCAGAATTTGATAAGGCAATGTCTATTTAGGGGGCGGAAAAATGAACCAGCTAAGTTCTATTTGGGATGAGGTCCTCACCCTTATGGCCAACGAAGTAGCAAAATCTTCGTTTGAAACCTGGCTACGGCAGACAAAACCTAGTCGCGTAGAAGGATCTACTATATATATTGAGGTTCCTAATGAGTTCACACGAGATTGGGTTGAAGCACGCTATGCATTAGCTCTCCGCAAAACCCTAAGACATATTACCAATCAAGAATGGGAATTGCGCTTTATTCTACCTTCTCATTTAAAACCTTTAATACCAGAGCCGGAACAAACTATAAGCCCTACTAGTAGGGCTAAACCAAAGAACACTACCGATAAAAATTCCCAACCAAATGATAGTAATACTCCATCAATTCTATTAAATCCAAAATATACGTTTGACACCTTTGTTGTGGGAAATTCTAATCGATTTGCTCATGCTGCTTCGTTAGCAGTTGCAGAAACCCCTGCTAAATCGTATAATCCTTTATTTTTATATGGTGGTGTTGGACTTGGAAAAACTCATTTAATGCATGCGATCAGCCATTATGCAATTGAACAAAACAACAATATCCGTGTGATCTATGTTACATCGGAAACCTTCACCAATGATTTAATTAATGCCATTGGGCACAAATCGATGGTTGAATTCCGAAATAAATATCGGAATGCAGACATTCTACTGATAGATGATATTCAATTTGTTGCGGGAAAAGAATCGACTCAAGAAGAATTTTTTCACACATTTAACTCTCTTTATGAAGCGAATAAACAACTAATCATATCGTCAGATCGCCCTCCAAAGGAGATTCCTACACTTGAAGAACGGTTACGCAGTCGATTTGAATGGGGGCTAACCACTGATATCCAAGCTCCAGACCTAGAAACTAGAATTGCTATTTTGCGAAATAAAGCCGAAAGTGAAAATATTGATACCTCTTCGGATGTGTTAGCTTACATCGCCAAACATGTCCACTCTAATATTCGCGAATTAGAAGGTGCACTCGTACGTGTCGTGGCTTTCGCCAATTTGCATAAATCCAGCTTAGATATAAACATAGCTACCGAAGGTCTGAAAGATATTATATCAACCCAAAAACAAAAACCAATTACAATCAATTGGATCCAGCAGAGTGTTTCCAATCATTATGGAATCAAAATATCAGAGATGAAATCGAAAAAACGAACTCGCTCCTTAACATTCCCTCGCCAAATTGCCATGTATTTAGTGCGAGAATTAACCGATTTATCGCTTCCAAAAATAGGAGAAGAATTTGGTGGTAGAGATCATACTACTGTCATTCACGCATGCGATAAGATTCAAAAAGATATTAAACTAGATCCCTCACTACAATTAACAATTAAGGATCTAATCAATGCTATTCATCAATAACATGGGGATAGAGTGTAGAATAGTATGTGTAGAATCTGTGAATGTCGAACTTAGCTATTTATGGATTTGTGAACTCTGTGGATAATTACAGAAGATAGCCCACACCTTATCCTTTACTCAATATCACTGATACTACTATGATTATGACTTATCCACAAATCAACATGCGCTACTACTATTACTACTATCCATACTACTCTATCTTAGTACAGAATTTATATTTGTATAATTTTCCACAGGAGGTATATTTATGCATTTTCAATGTACAAAAGAACAATTATTACCTGCAGTTTCTCTAGTTGAAAAAGCTGTAGCCTCACAAAATACAGTACCAATAATTACTGGGACTCACATAAAAGCAGCCTCCGACACACTAATTCTAACAAGCACAAATTTAGAACTGAGTATTCAAACTAAAATAAGTGCGCTTATTTCTACACCTGGAGAACTAATTGTAGATGGAAAGTTATTTGCTAATATCATTCGCAAATTACCTGATGCACCTATCACTTTCGAATTGAACACAAAACTAGTAATTAAAGCAGGTACTATTGAATTTACACTTAACATTTTATCTGGAGAAGATTTTCCTGCATTTCCAGATCCAGAGGATGAGATGTTTACCATACCTTCTAACATCTTATCGAAAATGATCAAAAATACGATCTATGCCTGTGGTAAAGATGAAAAGAGACCATATATTAGCGGCCTTTTATTTGAACTTAATAATAGAAAATTTAAACTGGTTAGTACTGACATAAACCGTCTATCTTGTTTTTCTATACCTCTAGAAAATACCAATGAGGATGATTTTAAATATCTTGTTCCATTCAAAACGATTAGCGAATTACATAAGAACTTACCTCAAGATGAAACACCAATTAAAGTATATTACCTTAATACACAAATGATTTTTGCTTTTAATGAACATAAGTTTGCGACCAGACTAATAGATGATCAGTTTCCCAATTATCTTCACTTATTCCCAAAAAACCAACCTATAATGATCACATCGAATAAACAATCTTTGCAGGCAGCTGTAGATCGTGCATCTATCCTAGATCATAATGGGGCACAGATAATCATTCTATCTATTAATGATGGAGTGTTAGAGATTAAGACTCCATCTAATAACCAAGATCAAATACTTGAACAGCTAAATGTGGAACATACAGGGGAAAATGGGCACGCTGCTTTTTCCGCTCGCTATATATTAGAGATGCTAAAAGCTACTTCATCTCAACAAGTAATTTTTGAGTTCAACATGGAATTAAGGCCTTGTTTGCTAAAGCCAGATACTGATGATGATCATCTGTATATTTTAATGCCAATCCGTTTAAATTAGTAAAGGAGGGACATTATGGAAAAACATGAAATAAAAATAAAGACCGAATCAATAACCTTAGATCAGTTATTAAAATGGGCTAATATTGTTACTAGTGGTGGTGAAGGAAAACACCTGATTCAATCTGGTGCAGTTAAACTTAATGGGGAGGTAGAAACACGGCGGGCGAAGAAAATATTTTTCAATGATGTCGTGTGCATTCATGATTCCATTGAATTGACGGTAAAATAAAATGTGGCTACAACAATTGGATCTCACGAACTTTCGTAATTATAGCCAAGCTAAACTCTGTTTGTCTCCACAAATTAATATTTTTGTTGGTGATAACGCACAAGGAAAAACCAATCTTTTAGAGAGTATTTACATGTTGGCTACAGCTAAGTCTTTTCGCGCATTGCGCGAAGGAGAAATGGTAAAACATAGGGAAATAGAGACATTGATCAGGGGGATTGCTGTTCATGAAGCTACTCGAAC
>SKHL01000235.1 GCA_007116995.1 Limnochordia bacterium | reverse complement strand
CCTATGCTTTTCGTGTAACGAGTTAAAGCAAACAATCCTAATCCTTGTAGCAATATCACGTTTTGGGTAATTACACCTTGGCTCCATATGTCTAATACATTATTCACTTAGCTCGCCTCCTTTCCCAGTAAGAGCATTCATACAGGCTAACACCAGTCCAAAAATGATCATGCCACCCGGAACGGTTGCAGCAAGAGAAAACAGGCTGGTATCTCCAGAAAGTACAGTGATTCCAAAGATTTTACCAAGGCCTAGAAACTCCCGAATACTACCAACAAGCGTAAGCGCTAGGGTAAATCCAATACCCATACCAATAGCATCAAAGATGAACAGTCCGGACTTTTGGGTAGTACCCAATCGCTGCAACACAAATCCGTTCACAGCAATTAAAGGCAGGAAAATACTCAATTGAACTACCACTCCTGGCCAATAGATGGATAACAGACGATATGCTATTGTTGTAAAGATAGCCATCAAGGTTAGATCCAATACAACATGAGCATCTTTGACTACCACGTCTCTAACCAGACTTTTCACTAATACCACTGCCAAAAATATGACCATAGTCAACAAACCAAGGTATACTCCATTCCATGCCAAGTGGGTAATCCCAATTGCTGGCACTAATCCCAAATATAGGGAAAATACAGGGTTCTCTTTTGTAATCCCATTCCAAACAGTTTTCCACATATTCATAATTAGTTTCCCCCTCCTTGACCGATGGCTGCTTCCACAGCCGCTAGCAGCCCTTGACTAAAGGCTGTCGCTCCACTAATGGTATCCACTGGGCCTTGCTCAGCTAGAATCGCTGGGATTAACTGTCTTATGGCGGGATCCGCTAAAAACGGCGTATCCTGATGACTAATTACCGTAATGGCACTAATCTTACCATCTACTACCGTTACTTCTACCTCTAGTGTGCCGCCATAGCCTTGAGCGCTACCTTGGTAGGTACCATCACCGACCTGAATGGTATACCCGGCTTGCGAAGGTTTTTCCTCTATCTCGGCAGAAATGCCAATCATCTCTGGTGTTGTTCCCGGTCTAGCCTGCACTAAAGCACCTTTCACTGCTTTCACAATAGCTTCACTGGTTACCGTGGCTCCGGAAACTATATCCACATCAACTGAATTGGCTAAAATGATTCGTTGGGGCATCTTAGCATGCGCTGGATCTGAAATATTAGCAGTATCACTATGTTTCAACACTCGAACATCACTGATCTGTTGATTGGCTATAACAACTTCAACTTGCAGCAAACCTCCATAGGACTGGGATTCAGCCACATAAATTCCATCTACAAACCCTATAGCCTGTTGTCGATCATCGCTAGGGAAGAACGCTTGCATATATCCAGATAAGCCCCGCTTAACGCCGGAAATAACCGCTCGCGAAGAAATAGTTGCACCCGTTAAACCTTGAATATCATTACCAAGCATCAAAGAATCCTTATGGTCTTTACCATAAAATTGCCGTAAGAATCCATCCTGGGTTACGCGGCTACCTAAACCGGGATCTTCTTGATGACTAAGAATTTGCAGATACTCAATGGAGCCTGTATGATCAAGGGCAACATAGAAATAGACCGGTCCGTGATAGCCATTATGGCTTCCTGAGAAACCTACTTGTTCTGGTTCTTCTAATGAGCCCGCATAATAATATGTTACACCTTCGTGGACATAAACTTGATAGCCCGGGCCTAGGGTTTCAGTTAAGGGCAAATAAGCTCCTTGTGTTACCACTGGACGATATTCCGGGGTAAACTGGCCAACAACTGCGAAAATCCCTACCGCTACAAGAATTATGGATGTCGCTCCTAGAGTTGTCTGAAAACGTTGTTCTCTAGTATTCCCTTCACCAAACTTGAGGGGAACTGTTAAGCGATCAAGTAACGGTACAACTGCATTCATCACTAACAAAGCGAAGGTAACTCCCTCAGGAAATGACGTGAATTTACGGATGAAAACGGTTAAGAAGCCACAGCCTAACCCGAAGATAACACGACCCATTGGTGTTACGGGTGATGTGACCATATCAGTGGCCATAAAGAAAGCAGCAAACATCAAGCTTCCCGCTGTAATAGTAAGCCATGGATCCATATCCCAAAGTAGGGCTACCAAAAACGCAGACCCTACGTAAAAGCCTGGGATGCGCCAATCTATGTGACCTTTATAAAAGAGATATATTCCACCAAGCAGGATGGGTAATACCGCTGTTTCCCCGATACTACCAGGTACATTCCCCCATACTAACGTCCAATCAAACTGAGACATTGTGAGCAGAGGTGTGGCTGATGTAACAGTGTCAAAGGGTAGATAATATCGAACCATGGGAGCGGTAAAGCCGAGTAGAAGTATCGCTCGTGCAGCTAAAGCTGGGTTAAAGATGTTATATCCTAGGCCACCAAAAGCAAGCTTTACTAATGCAATTGCCAAGATCGAACCGAATACAGGCACCCAGAAAGGAACACTAGAGGGAAGTATCAACCCTAGGATCATTCCTGTGACAGCAGCACTTCCATCGCCAAAAACACCCTTAATTGTGAAAGGATGTTTTAACAACAGTGCTTCACATCCTACAGCTGTCACGGTCGCTATCAGTACTACCCATAATGAGCGAGCTCCAAAGAAGAACACCCCTGCAATTAAAGCCGGCAATAGTGCGATTAATACATCGATCATTGTACTCCGGATGGTAACGGATGTACGAAGAAACGGACTACCTAAGCTCATTTTATCTGTAGTCAATTAGTTCGCCTCCCCTTGTTGCTCCGCCGATTTTGCTACTACTAAGCTCTTCTTTCCTTGTTTAATCCAGCTAACAAGTCCGCGCCGTGACGGACATACATAAGAGCATAACGCACACTCCACACAGTCCATAATATGGAGTTTCTCTGCCTTCACTACTTCATCTCGCGATGAAAGAAGGCCAAGAATATTGGGTGTTAACCCCATTGGACAAGCATCAACACAGCGAGCACAGCGAATACAAGGCAGATTCTCATCTTGAGCTATTTCATCCTCACCTAATAACAAAACACCAGACAGGTTTTTTACAACAGGAGCTTCAAGATTGACCACAGCTGGTCCAGTCATGGGTCCGCCACCAACGACTACGGCCGGTGTGCCATTTATACCTCCACAAAAATCTAGCAGTGCTTGAATAGGGGTGCCAATGCGCACCATCACATTTCGAGGATCATGAATATGCCGGCCACTCACCGTAACGACTCGTTGGTATAGACTAATGCCATCTCGGATCCCTTGGGCGATTGAAACAGCTGTGTGTACATTACTAACAAGACATCCAACCTCAGACGGAAGGCACCCTGAGAGAACCTCTCGATCCACAGCAGCTTTAATCAACTGCTTTTCGGCGCCTTGGGGATATCGTATTTGTAATGCAACAACCTCAAGGGCTTCATGACTTCTAACTATCTCTTGTAAACCTGCAATCGCATCAAGCTTGTTTACTTCAATCCCAATCACTCCACGAGACGCTCCTACCGCCTTCATCAGGGTCTTAAGCCCATAGACTAGTTCTTCACCTTTCTCAACCATCAACCGATGATCACAGGTTAAATAGGGTTCACATTCAGCCCCGTTAATTACCACTGTATCGATAGGTTTTGCAGAAGAAATTTTTACATGGGTAGGGAAACCAGCCCCCCCTAAGCCGACCATGCCTAGATCCTTAATGATCTTTCTTATCTGCTTGGCACTAAGCTTAGATATAGCTCGGTGTTTGCTAGCGATTGGGTCATCTAAACCATCATTAGCAATTACAATAGATAGCACCTGACAACCATCAAGAAGTTTCTCATGGGCTATACTGATAACCTCGCCTGATACACTAGCATGCACAGGTGAGGTGATAAAGTGCAAACTCTCCCCAATCTTCTGTCCTAATTTCACCTTGTCTCCTACTTTGACTAGCGGATCACAAGGAGCACCGATATGCTGTTGCAAAGGAATAATTACCTTTTTTGGTGCTGGCATTTCTACTATAGATTTACTATTTGTAGCTCCTTTATGATGAGGTATATGACGTCCACCTCGAGAGAATGTCTTCGCTAACAAACCAATCCACCCTTTCTCAACAAATCAGAAAGTATCCGTTTTGCGAAATCTGCTCTAAGGAGTTCTTTCACAAATGCTCCTAATACTTTCTGTATCAAGTCTATTTATCCTTGATAATTACTTGCATCTATTTCCACATATGTATCAAAAAAACCTGCTTAAGACAGAAGAAAATCATCATCTATTGGTATACTATCCGCCACTTTCGTTGACGCTTAGAAGTGGGGGCTTCAATTATCAAGATCATATTTGATGTCATCATTTTTGTCT
>SKHL01000122.1 GCA_007116995.1 Limnochordia bacterium | reverse complement strand
TGTCTAGAGGTGAAGGTCATATGTGTAAGCGCGTTGAGAACAACTTAGAGCAGGTGGATCCTTATTCTGTCTATGACTATCAATACGATATATATGGGTATAATTATGACTTTGATGCCTATCTTAGTCCATACCCCTATGAGAAAAAGCGGTTCTCTGAAAAAAAGCTGGGATAACTCCCAGCTTTTCTGCATGTTAGAATTCCACCCGAGGGACGTCTTGTGCTTGTGGTGTAGCTTGGAAAAATGGACGAGCTGTTTTCCCAAAGGAACTAGCAATTAATACCGTTGGAAACTGTAGAATACTAGCATTCCACTTTTGCACACTTTCATTATACCGCATCCGTTCTACAGCGATCCGGTTTTCTGTGCCCGCTAATTCATCCTGCAAGCGGATAAAGCTTCCATCAGCTTTTAACTGTGGATAACTCTCACTTATGGCTAACAAACGCCCGAGTGAACCCTCTAGCCCTTGATTAGCTACAATCTGCTCCTCCGGAGTATTAGCTGCGAGCAAACGACTCCGCGCATTTGCAACCTCTGTGAAAATCTCTTGTTCATGATCTGCATATCCCCGTACTGTGTTGACTAGATTCGGTATTAAGTCGACCCGGCGCTGTAACTGGTTCTCTACTTGTGCCCAGCTAGCATCGACTGATGTCTCTAATTGGATCAAATGATTATAGCGGGAGACTCCCATTCCAACAAACGCGAAGATAATTAGTAATATAACTCCAATAACGATTAAACCAGTTTTCAATGTAGAACCCCTCCTTTATAACTACCTAAAATTTGCGGCCTGCGCCGCCACCGCCACTGCGTCCTCCACCAAATCCCCCAAATCCCCCACCACTGCGGGGTCGAGTAGTTCCACCAAATCCTCCCCCCATCCGTCTAGGATAACGAGAATTGCCACCTGGTCCTCCTGGAGGGAATCGTCGGGAGCGCAAGGAAATAAAAATTGCTATAGCCAAAAAAATGATAAAAGTCCGTACCCAGTCTGCGGTCTCACCGGCCCTGGTGGATTTGAGAAAAGACTCCCCTATTAACTCCCCTCGAAACGCTTGGGCTCCTTGGGATAACCCTCTACCATAGTCATTCGCACCTAAATATGGAACCATCACCTGGTCGAGAATAGCACCTACTTTACCATCGGGTAATACTCCTTCGAGCCCATATCCTACTTCTACCTCCACTTGGCGCTCATCCATGACCAATAGAATTAAGAGACCACTATCCTCCGGCCCTCCAATACCCCACTCATTAAACAATGTGACTGCATAATCCTTGGGCACATAAGGTGAAACAGTGGGCATAGTCACAACAGCCAGTTCCACTCCCTGGTCTTCCCGAAGCGCCTGGGCTATCAATTGCACCTCTGCTCTACTTCGACTATCCATCACATTAGCAAAATCATTAACAAAACCTGTTGATTTTGGCAGTGACGATCCAAATGCTGTGGCAGCCATTAGAGACCCCATCACCACGACTAATACTAAATTGAAGCGCCACTTTCTTATCATACTCTCCCACCCTCTTCCCCTTAAATCGCTAATAACACCTCATACCAAAATTTTTCCACATTCGCTTTACATCTTCCTGCTAACTTGGTATAAATAGTATAGAAGGAGGTTTTCAATGGATATTATTAAACAGATTGCAGACGAGTTAAAAATCCATCATCGCCAAGTGAAACAAACCATTGCTCTATTAGATGAAGGTAACACCATACCATTTATCGCCCGTTATCGCAAGGAAATGACCGGTGAACTAGATGAGGTAGTTATTCGCGATGTATCTGATCGGCTAACGTACTTACGGAATCTAGAAGCCCGTAAAGAGGAAGTAACCCATCTAATCCAACAGCAAGATAAACTAACAAACGACCTGGCAAGTTCTATCGGCCAAGCTACCACATTACAGCAACTTGAAGATATATACCGTCCCTTCCGGCCTAAACGCCGTACCCGGGCTTCCATTGCGAAAGAGAAGGGGCTTGAACCCCTAGCACAGATCCTCTTTAGACAAGAAGATGATCCGCTTGATGTGCTTTGCCAAGCATATCTCACCGATGAAGTCCCCTCTCTTGCGGATGCAAAACAAGGGGCATCAGACATACTTGCTGAACAATTCGCCGATGATGCTTCTCTACGTCAGATCGCCAGACACTATACGTGGCATCAAGGGATCATTCAGTGCGAAGTCGCAGCAAAAGAAGGAAGTGAGGATGCTCAAGAGTTTAAGATGTATTTTGACTATCAAGAACCTGTTCATAAAATTCCTCCTCACCGAGTGCTAGCCATTAATCGGGGAGAGCGTCTTAAGGCTCTGAAAGTAAAAGTTATATTGGAGCCGGATTCTATCTTACGCTCCTTAGAGAAACGATTAATCACAAACAAGATTTCGCCTGTAGCCCCCTGGATTCAAGCAGCGATTGAGGATAGTTACCACCGTTTATTAGCACCTAGTATTGAACGAGAGATCCGCAACCAGCTAACAGAAACCGCAGAAGAACACGGCATCAGTATTTTCGGCAAAAACTTACATAGCTTGTTATTACAAGCCCCCGTGCGTCACCGCAATATCTTAGGGGTAGACCCAGCCTATCGCACAGGGTGCAAAATCGTGGCCATAAATTGCTTTGGCGACTTATTAGACACAACCACCATCTATCCCCACGAGCCACAAAACAGAAAGAATGAAGCATTAAAGACCCTGGCCAGATTGATATCTGACTATGATATTTCGCTTGTGACCATTGGTAACGGCACAGCCTGCCGCGAAACAGAACAGCTACTAGCAGAGCTGATTAAGGACTATCATCCTACGCTCCAATACTTAGTCATCAATGAAGCAGGAGCATCTGTTTATTCTGCTTCCGATATCGCTCGCAAGGAATTCCCCCATTTAGATGTAGCCATGCGTGGGGCTGTTTCCATAGCTCGTAGAGTATTAGACCCTCTTGCTGAATTAGTAAAAATAGATCCAAAGTCTATTGGTGTAGGACTCTACCAGCATGATGTCAATCAAAAGTCTCTTGCAAAGACCCTAGGCGAGATAGTTGAGAGCTGTGTTAACTATGTGGGCGTTGAATTAAATAGCGCTTCTCCAGCACTCTTACGTCACGTTGCTGGGTTATCTATGCCTGTTGCTGAAGAAATATTAAACCATCGTCAATCGATAGGAGAATTCCGGAAACGAAGCCAGCTTAAAGAAGTAAAGGGGCTAGGTTTAAAAACCTTTCAACAATGTGCTGGGTTTCTGCGCATCTCCCGAGGAGAAGATCCACTAGATAATACGGCTGTCCATCCCGAATCCTATGGGCTCGCCAAAAAAATCCTAAGCTTAATTGGTTATAAGAGCAAGGATTTACTAGATAAATCTGTAATCGAAGAGATTAGAACCAAACTAACCACCCTTGATGGGAAACAGATAGCCAAGGAACTAGAAGCGGGAGAACCAACGGTTAGAGATATCTTAGACTCCTTAGGCCAACCCGGTCGCGATCCACGGGATCAGCTACCCCCACCTCTATTTCGAGCCGATGTCTTATCCTTGGAAGATTTAAAAACAGGTATGATTCTCCAAGGCAGTGTTCAAAATGTAGTAGACTTTGGCGCCTTTGTGGATATTGGAGTTAAGAAGGCTGGCCTTGTCCATATATCGCAAATTAGCGACCGATATATTAAACATCCCACAGAGGTATTACAAGTCGGTGATATAATCACTGTACAAGTTCTCTCCGTTGAACCTAAACAGGGACGAATCAGTTTAACCATGAGAGTGCGAGAAGACTAACTACATCATAATCACTGGATTTTGTAGAAGGACATATTGTCCTTCTTAAGAATAAACCACTTATACTTTCTCTGGCTCTGGATACGTAGTATCAAAAATATCCACGCTTACTTTTGCTATTTTCTGCTCTGTTAACGGCTTGTCATTTGGATCTCGTTGGGTTGCCACGACCTGATCAACGGCCTCGATTCCTTCTATAACTTTACCAAAAGCCGCAGACTCTCCATCCAGATGGGGGGATTTGGCCACCATAATAAAAAACTGGGATCCAGCTGAATTTGGTTGCATGGTCCGGGCCATGGAGAGCACACCCCGATCGTGTTGTAGTGTATTGGTGAATCCATTACTATTGAACTCACCCTTAATGGAATAACCCGGGCCTCCCATGCCTGTTTTTTGGGGGCATCCCCCTTGGACCATAAATCCTGGTATTACCCGATGAAAGATGAGCCCATCGTAGTATCCTTTATTTATTAAGGAAATAAAGTTATTTACCGTATTAGGTGCTACCTCAGGGTATAGCTCCGCTTTAACTACATTACCATTGTCTAACTCCATAGTTACTACTGGATTTGCCACATGATCAACTCCTAAAATGTTAAGTCTCTAATGTATTCGCTATCACTCTTATAATTCCTGGAAACAGTTAAATCTTATGCATAGAACTTAGTAATAGACACAAAGGCCCCTGCCAAAAATTACCATAAAAATAACGCAATTCCCAAGTACACTCTTAACTAGTGCTGTACATGCTATAGGTATTGACATTGGAGGGGATCCCATGCAACGTTTTAGTCCAAAGAGAGTATTTATTGAGCCCGATGCGATGAAATACCCATTAGGGCAATCGCTACATCAACACTTTGTCCAGGAAGATATCTCTGTCAGCATTTTACCCGATCACAATCGCGTAACACAGATTCCTGGTAAGACCGATAAAGAGAAATACATTCAAGCGAAGCAGAGCTTGGTAGTCAGTATTCGTCGTTCACTAAAATTCCAATCATGCAAACCTTCAGCCCATTACCAATTACCTTTAGTAACTAGTTGTCCCGGGTTGTGTGAGTATTGTTATCTGCAAACGACTCTCGGCCCGAAGCCTGCACTACGTATCTATGTAAACATCGCGGACATTCTTGCCCAAGCTGAACGTCATATTAACGAAAAATCTCCTGATATTACTATCTTTGAAGGCGCAGCCACATCTGACCCTATCCCGGTTGAATATTTAACAGGCTCATTAAAGGCAACGATTGAGTTCTTTGGTCACAGAGAATTGGGGCGGTTTCGGTTTGTGACGAAATACGCCGATATAGACTCTCTTCTAGACGCTGATCACCGCAACCATACAGAAATTCGCTTCTCCTTAAATACAAACCATGTAATAACACGATATGAAAAAGGCACCTCCTCTATCCAGAAGCGTCTTAATGCAGCAAAAAAGGTAGCCACAGCGGGATATCCCATTGGCTTTTTACTTGCCCCCATAATCACCTATGAAAAATGGCAGACGGAATATACACAGCTCATCAAAGATTTAGCTCAAATTCTTCCAAGAGAGGTTACCCCAAGCTTCGAACTTATTACCCATCGGTTTACTGCCCGCGCCAAAACTAATATTCTGAAAGTATTTCCCCAATCAACCTTACCCTTAGATGAGTCAGAGCGAAAATTCAAGTATGGTCAGTTTGGATACGGGAAATATATTTACCCTAATGAAACAATGGATGAAATAAAGACGTTATTTTTTTCGCAACTAGGCGCCCATTTTCCCAATTCTAAAATAGCCTATCTCGTCTAACTAATCGGCTCGCTTCTGCGAGCGGATCTGGTCAAACCCATGGGGATAGCGTTGCTTTAGCTTCTCAATGTTATCCTCAGCCACTTTACTTAAGGGCACGCCTACGGCATCGGCTAAGTTCGCTAGGTACCACAATACATCGCCTAACTCATCACATACCTTCTCCTTGTCTAAACTGTGTCCGTGAAAAACTACTTTCTTTAAGTAGTCACAAACCTCACCTGCTTCTCCCGCAAGACCCATCCCTAGATTGGCTAACTTATAGATGTCCGCTGGTGAATCATTTAGTGTTCGTTTGGCATCCCGTTGGTACCCATTAAATCCATTACCCATCTTTATTTACCTCCTTAAACTTGATGGCTCAATCCCCGAGCCAATTCGAATTTACAGCGACCTCGTGCCTAGACTGAATCATCTCTCTGTCTTCTAGGGTAGTAATGATCTGCTCAATACTTACTCCATGTTGGGAAGCAATCTCTTTCGCATAGCTCATACCCTGGGGAACTCCGGGGGTTATCCGAAAGCTTCGCTGGAAAAATCCCTTTGTCTCCTGCGAATGAGCTAGCAAACCAGCGACTAAACTGACTAGCCGACTATCACCTGGGACATTCTCGTTTATTCGGTCCACACTTGACCCGAGCTCGTGGAAATGCGTGGCGTAAACCCCGCGCAACCCTAAAAGTTTCAGTCCACACACAATTTCTTTCGCAATATATATACCTTCACCTGGACTAGTGCTAGATAAACTTTCATTTAGTAATACAAGACTATGCGCGGTGGCCTTAGCAAAGATTCCCTGAAGGCGCTGGCATTCTTCGCCCATTCGCCCTAAGTTAGAATTAGGTCTTTCTTCTACAGGGAAGTGGGTGAAGATATTATCCACTGGACTAAGCGCTGCTACTTCCCCCGGTACATACAGTCCTAATTGAAACATAAATTGAGCTAACCCTACTCCCTGCGTATATGTTGTCTTACCACCCTGGTTAGGACCAGTAAGGATATATATCCTTCCCTGATCATTGAACACTACGTCATTTCCAACAATCTTTATCCCTAAGTCCGTTTCCGAATCCGCCAGTTTCTGTAATGCTAAATTCAGATTATAGAACCCCTTAATATTCCCCTTACGGTCAGCTTTGGCTAAAACCTGGGGTTTACAGATGTTCAGCCCGCTTTGCTGCAATGTCTTTAGCAATTGTACTGAAGCAAGCAAAAATACAATCTCACTGTTTAGATTAAGCAGAAATTCGGCACTTACCCGCGTATATTTAGCGACTAAAGGAGCGACTGGCCGAATCACAGAGCGCAGGATTTTGCCAATACTATTGATTATAGCTTGCCGAAAGACCATATTCTGCATTTCATCCGATTCACTTCCGTTATTAATGGTAAATAGCGATGAAACACCTACATACTTATCGCGAGCGCTTTTGTTCATCAGACGCTCAAGAATTGTACCCGCCCGATATTTTTGGTCATTAATCGATAATAAGACCGCTTCACAAGGTCGTAATTGGGCATCAAGATTAACACCAATAGTAACACTAGCTAGCTTTTCCATTCCAGCCTTCATTTGTGGCAACTCTTGTACCAGTGATTGAAACTCGTGGGTGTTAGTAATCTCTAAGACAATTTCTTTCAGCTTCACCAACCCGGCTGAAGACAAGGTTGCCGCTGTTGTGCTAAAGTGTTGTGCTAACGTATTCACACACTGGATATAAAGATCCAGTTCATCAATACGAGATATTAACATCTCCAGATCTGCACTAGGCTCAAACCGCAGTTTGCTAATGCGCACCAGCTCATCAATTTTTGGAAGTAACTCCTTCAGACAATAGCATAGATCGGAGTTCGCTAATAAATCCTCAACAATATCCAGTCGATATCCAATCACCTGCGGATCATCGCTAAACTTTTGTAGAACCGATGCCAATGTAACCCTCTGCTCATGGATATTATCAATCGCCTCAACAAATCGTGTCAATTCTAGATCAATCACTACAGCATCGCCGGCATCAATTATAGACGCACTTGCTGATCCTCTAGGCCACAACAAACTTATTTTGGGAGTAACGGGTTGCATACAATACCTCCTAGGGCTAGCACCTTATTCTATACTCTCACGCAATAACCGTTTCGAAAATACCGGTATCCTGAGGGTACAAGATATCATACTTCGGTAAGTTAGAACGAATTCCCTGCTATGATCAGATCTCCTCTTTTATCTGATGCTCTATCATCTCCTGAAAATAAGGCGTTCCTTTCTGGGGGAAGGTACTTTGCCAAACATCTGCAAATAGCATCTTTCTGTTATATACTCCATCCCCTTGCTTAATCATCCGCTTTTCTTCACACAAGCGAACAGTCACTTGGTACCCGCGCTCGATCATTTGAGGAATATATTCTAGTTCAAAGGTATGAATATCATAGATCAGCGGATTAATTGTTAGAATCTGACTTCGGCGCAATGCACTATCGTTTAGATCTGCCGCAACTTGGTCCATCATCATAATATCTAGTGATTGATTCAGTACCTCGATAGGTCCCCTAGCAAGCACGTCTTCTCGACGCAATCCGGCGTAGCCTAGATTCACGCCAATGATTTGGCGAGCTTGCCCTAGTTTTATCGCCACTGACATGGGATACCCATTGCGTATGCCCCCATCAAGAAAGTACTCATACTTGCCGATATCCTGGGTTATTCTAGCTTTTGAACGGTAGCAATGACAAGTAACTTGATTCTGTATTTTTGCAGGCACGAATATACCGGGAATACTAATACTCGCTCGAACCGCTTCAGCAATTGACCCATGATTACATAAACGAAAGCTCTGGTATTCACCATCCTCCACAGGTAGGTTAAGCGAATCTACATCGCAAAAAACCGTTTCTTTGCCATCTCTTAGATTGACAGCGGGGATAAGTAGCTGATGTACATCCTTATCTTTTGTAGCTAACTCTCCGAGACCTTGAAAGTCTTTGCATTTCTTTAGATGCTGATGTATAATAGCTTGGAGCCCATGACCCATAACTAAGCCTGATAACTTCTTTGGTTGCCACAACAGCAGACCGAGGATGAGGTTTACCCAATTATAGTCCACGATTTTCTTTTTTTGAGTCTGAAAGGACATAATCAAATTTTCTAGTTCTTCACCAGACATCCCAGACGCATGTAAAGCTGCAATAAAAGAACCACCTGAGGTTCCCACAATTATATCAGGAAATATGTGGTATTGAGCTAAGGCCTTGATCACTCCTACTTGAGTAGCTGCTCTTACACTACCCCCAGAAAGAACTAAGGCTAATGGCAATTGATTCATGTGTATCCTCCTTTTTCTAGCACGCAGGTAGTCCTATAACACAAACTTATTTTTGAGAGGTTGAGAAAATGCGTCGATATTTTATTACCGGTTTGTTTGTACTACTGCCCTTAGTAGTAACGTTGTATTTGCTTATTACTGGATTTCTTATTATAGACGGGATCCTCGGTAATATCATTGCTACCTTAGTTGGTCGTCCCGTTCCGGGTGCTGGTGCCGGCCTAACCCTCTTGATGATTTTGGGTACAGGGATGATCGCAACCAATGTAATCGGACGCCGGCTGATTGGCTTAGGCGAACGTATATTTTTGAGAATTCCCATTGTTCGTAATATATATCTGGGAGTGAAGCAATTATTAGATGCCTTTTCTAATTCCACAACCAAGGATTCCTTTAAACAAGTGGTTATGATCCAATACCCAAAAAACGGTGTTTATTCCCTAGCCTTTGTAACTTCAAAAAGCAAAGGAGAAATCCAATCAAAAATTTCAGCACGCTGTGTAACCGTATTTATCCCTACCACCCCTAACCCCACCTCTGGTTTCTTCTTGGTCATACCCAAGGAGGATTGCATTTACTTGAGGATGAGTGTAGAAGAAGCCTTTAAGCTAATCATCTCTGGAGGTGTATTAGTTCCAGTATACGAGCTTGAGAAGAACATATAGTCCTTCTCAAAAAAACAAGGGAGTACACACCCCCTTGTTTTTACGTTTAATTACGTGATGCAAAGATTTCGGGCTGGCGCATAATCTCAAGTCGAGACAATGGCCAATAGGACCAGATAGCTCGCCCTACCACTAATTCTTTAGGTACAAAACTCACTCGAGGGTCTCTGCTATCCATACTATTATTGCGATTATCCCCTAACACAAAGTAATGATCCTCTGGTACTTCCTGCGATAAAAACCCTCTAACTGCCGGTTCACTAATATAGTCTTCTTCGATAAGTTCACCATTTACATATAAGTTCCCTTGAGCAATGGCCACTGTATCCCCTGGAACACCGATTACTCGTTTAATAAATTCCTCTCTTGGGTTGATTGGGTACTTAAATACGATAACTTCTCCATGAGATGGCTCGGTAAATCGGTACGATAGCTTATCCACTAACAGTCTCTGATTGTTTTGTAGAGTAGGCATCATAGAAGACCCCTGCACGGAAAAGGACTGTGCTATAAATGTTATAATAAACGCTGTTAAGATCACTGACCCGATAATAGCTTCTAACCATTCTCGCACGGGACTCTTCTGCTTTTTTGTTGACTGCATTTTATCACCTTTTTCTGATAATCGATACCTGATTCAACGAAATTCCCTCAAGTAGTTATTCTATCATCTTATTGATAATACCACAACCACTATACGAAATCCTGCCTAGCTATGATCACACTAGGCAGGATAGCAGATACACTATTTTAAACCAATTTTATAACTCCCACAGACAACTATTACACACTTCTTTATACGCCTTCACCTTCTCATAAAAGACATCTTTATTTCCCTCTCTTAGAGCCAAATCGACTTCAGCCTTTAAAATAATACCACTAATAGCTAATTCTGTCTGTTCTTGTATCACCTGGGAAAAATCAGGACATGATTCCTTCTCAAAACCATTTGTAACTACATCATACCAGTGGGGAGCACAACCTAAGAAGACAAATTGAACATGCAAAATTCCTGAAAACTTCCGCAACACTTCTACAGCCTGCACAGGATCATGAACCCAATAAGCTCTATTTCGTTTCGTTTGCTTTACTAAACGTCCATTAACTAACGATACCTCATCCCGGTCTTCCGCACCTAATTCCAGTTCAAATGAAGGACCATCCGCTCCGGCTTGTGCCACTATCATGGTGTCTGATAAAGACGCTCGTGTAGTAACAAACTGTACTCGACTAAGTAAATCTTGATTCTCCAACAAATATTCTAGCAAGTATTTACTCATCCGATGTTTGAGCGGGGTTTTGCTAAACCTGCGGACAACGTCACCAATTTGCATAACCCGTCACTCCTACTCTAAGTTGCTTTACTACACTATATGCTAACAACCCTAGAGAATGACTTTATATTTTCATTTTCAAACCATCATAGGCAAGCTCTATTCCCCGAGGCAATCGGGCATTTACGTCTTCGTGGGCTAGGTAGTGGGAAATATGCGTAAAATAGGTGCGTTTTGGTAATAATTCACTCACTAAACCTATCGCTGCATCCACATGGAAGTGAGTAGAATGAGGCTGATATCGGATTACGCCTAGAATTAACAGATCTAGATCTTGTAACAAAGCCTTAGATTCCCGAGGAAGCTGACTACAATCAGTAATATAGGCCATCCGGCCAATACGGTATCCATAGATAGGCAATACCCCATGATATATAGGAATTGGGAGCACATCTACACCCTCTACCGCAAATCCTCCTTCTACCTTAATCGGATTAACTTGGGGCTTCCCGCCTCCCTTCTGTGTTTTCCGAAATACATAACTAAACACCTGATAAATTTCATCTATTGTTGTTGGATTACCATAAATGGGGATAGATTTACCCGAACGCTGGCTAAAAATTCTTAAATCATCGAATCCAAAGACATGATCAGCATGGCAGTGGGTATATAATACTGCATCAATCTTCTTTATCCCCTCTTGTAATGCTTGCAGGCGAAACTCATTAGCCGTATCGATTAACAAACTCTTCCCTTCTGTCTCTACCAAAATCGAAGAACGCGTCCGTTTATCCTTCCCATTGTTACTGGTACAAACAGGGCACTCACATCCTATTACCGGCACCCCATGGGATGTGCCTGTACCTAAAAACGTTATCTGCAAAACATCCACCAACCTCCATAAATTTGCTAACATTATCCACTTGACACAAACTGATGTTCGCTATACAATTAAGTTACGATCAAACGTTTGCAAAGGGGTAGTAGCTATGTTTCTCTATTTTGGAATTCGTCATTTTTATGTTAATGCAACAACCAAATATATGTCAAATCAAGACAAGGTTATGGTATATCACAATCGAATTTGGGACTATTCCCCGGGATTGCAGGATAAAGGAATCGGTTGCGCCACTCCACTAGCGCAACTAAAAAGGAGGTTTCCAGGCATAGAAATAATCCCCATTGATATCCAAGACTTTGCAGGACAGACCAAGAAGATGCTAAACTTCTTCATGAACTGGACAGACCAATTTGAAATTGAGTACCCTCATGCTTGGTATGGCCAAATACCCGATCACCTACCGGTCAAAGAATTCGGACAAGATTTTATTGACCATCTGGAAGCAAAAAACATGTCTGGAATCTGGGGGGCCGGGTCTAGTAAGATTATGGCTAAACTAGCCGCCCATTCTCGCTCTGGCACCCTAGTGGCTCCTGAAGAAGAAGACGTATTTTTACGAAATCTATCCATCGATTGGTTGCCAATATCAGACAAGGCTCAGTTACATAAATTAGGAGTCCACACTATCGGAGAGTTAAGTAAAATACCTACCTCCCAATTAAAATATCACTTTGGTAACCAAGCCACTGAGATGGTTCAATTAGCCCTAGGAAAGGATATTCACCCATTTAGTCCCGTTTCTCTGGCCATAATTACCTGGGAAATAGATTTTCGAACCAATCCCCATGTCCAAGGGACCATAACCCAACCAGAGTTAATCCCCTTTTTTAAATTGGGTGCGGAGAATATTGAACAGCAACTAATCGCAACGAACCAAGTGGTTCGTCAACTCGCCTTACATTATGACACCGGAACCCAGACGTTTGAAACAACAAAAACCCTTCCCCAGTCTACCCGGGATAAGGAGACGCTGATTCGTGTTTTATCCCACCACTTACCCAAAGAACCCATCGTCCAGCTTGGAATACGTGGCGTACACGTTGAAAAGCATAGGGCTAAACAGTTAGACATTTTTTTTGAGAGTCCTACTAAAGCCCAATTAAGTTCCGTAAAAGCTCGCTTGGCCCATCAATTGCTTGATCTAAAAATATCCCGTCGAGAGAAGGTTTTAGAAATGTGGGAGTCGTCCTATCTCTAAGTTTATTAACCAGCAAATATTGGTTGAGATCGAGCACGGAATTCCGTCTTCGTTTTACTTCCGCCGCAAATACCAAGTAGATAAAATTCAGGAGCACTGGCGGGAGTGTGGGCAATGGTGGATTGGTGAAACAGAAATTTATATTTATCAAGTAATTGCAAATAATCGTTGGTTTGAGTTACATCATTACGCTGCTGATAACCAATGGATCCTCTACCGAATTCAGGATTGAGATCCAGCTTAAAAACTATAGCTAACAATAGGTGATTATATGTTTGTGCATTTACATGTTCATTCTCCATACTCTTTTTTAGACGGCACGTCCTCGATTAGCGCCTATCTGAAGAAGGCTGCTAGTTTCGATATGCCCGCTTTAGCCATAACAGATCATCACAATCTTAGTGGGGCGGTGGAGCTACACACCCAAGCAGAAAAACTTGGTATTAAACCCATTCAAGGGGTAGAAATAACGACAGCTGACGGGTATCACTTAACTCTTTTAGCCCACAACAACCTGGGCTATCAAAACATCTGTCAGATCCTAACCACTAGTTTTATTGCGCATAACGTAAAACCAAAGGTATCCTGGGACACATTAATCCAATACAATCAAGGACTAATTCTACTAACCGGTTGCCGGCGCTCGTTCATTTGTCAATCTATTCTGCGCCGGCAATATGTACAAGCACTCAATTTTTCAAACAAGCTAGTGGATATATTCGGTCAAGAGAACGTTTATATAGAAATGTCAAATTCTTATCTTCCCCGAACGAAACAGTTATTAGCAGGTTTATTCGAGCTACATGAACACACGGAAATACCGATAGTGGCTACAAATAATGTACACTATCTTGAGAGGGAAGACTATAAAGTACACGACTTGTTTGTTTGCATTCGAACCCTAACAAAGATCCCGGATATCCATCCCGCCCGACCTCTAAATGGGGAAAATTTCTTCGTTTCCCCACGGGAACTTGAGGAACGGTTTAAACAATATCCTCAAGCGATCATCAATACAACCGTAATTGCCGAGCGATGCGAGGTCGCACTTCCACTAAGAAGAAATTCTTTCCCTAGGTATCAACCTCCTCTAGGATTTGGTAGTTCGAATCAATTTTTAGCTCACTTAGTGTGGCAAGGAGTAAATCGTCGTTACTCGAACATTACAGCCAAGATTAAACAACGCATCTCCCACGAACTATCAATTATCAAAAAATTAGCGGTAGATGACTACTTTTTGGTGGTCTGGGATATAGTGCAATACGTCAAATCTCAAGATATTCGGTATGCAGGACGGGGTTCGGCCGCTGATTCGGCCGTAGCCTATTGTTTGGAGATTACCAATGTGGACGCGATTGGACGAGGCTTATTGTTTGAGCGGTTTTTGAGTTTAGAACGAGCCCAGAAACCAGATATAGATATTGATTTTGATGCAACAAAACGAGATCAGGTGGCTGATTATGTCTATCAAAAATATGGGAAACAGCATGTCGCCTCGGTCTGTACCTTCGCGAGCTATCACGCTCGATCTAGCCTAAGGGACTTAGGTAAAGCCTGGGGTTACTCGGAAGAAGAGCTTAAAAGAATTACTAAGGGCATTCCCCACTTTATTCCCGCCGATGGTATTAGCAAGATTCTTAGCGTCTTACCAGAATTGAAAAATCATCCCTTGCAGTTAGAAAAGTATCAAGAGTTAATTCAGTTTTGCCAAAAGATAACAGGCTATCCACGTCATATGGGAACCCACTTAGGTGGTTTAGTGGTCAGTGGTCCGCCATTAAATACTATTAGCCCGCTACAAGTGGCAGCCAAAGGTGTCCGCATCATTCAATTTGATAAGAATACGATCGAAGATCTAGGGTTAATAAAACTAGACTTATTATCCCTTCGCACTCTATCCGCGGTTCAAGAAGTAAATGCGCACTTAAAGTTTACTAACCAAGTACCCTACGAACAAATCCCCCTTGACGATCAAGCGACCTATCAAATGCTTAACAAAGGGGATACAGTAGGGGTATTTCAGTTAGAGAGTCCGGCCCAACGTAATCTTCAATCTCGACTCAAAGCCGATAATATAGAGGACTTGGTGGCTAGTGTGGCTCTTATCCGACCAGGCCCAATTAAAGGGAATATGGTAGAACCCTTCCTCGCACGACGTCATGGGTTAGAGCAAGCTAGTTATATTCATCCAAAACTAGAACCCATCCTAAAGAAAACGTATGGCGTTGTTTTATTTCAAGAACAAGTGATTGAGATCGCCACAAAAATAGCGGGGTTTACACCGGGGGAATCCGACCGGTTGCGGCGAGTGATGTCCAAATTCCGCTCACAAACGGAGATGGATAGTAT
>SKHL01000200.1 GCA_007116995.1 Limnochordia bacterium | reverse complement strand
TCGGTGTGCCGGCGTCTCCTTTTATAAAATTCGCGATGGAGGGCGATCTGGACTTTGGCAAGAGAACCATTATCAAGATTTGGGTCTTACTAAGCGGAATGCCGGAATCCTTCCTGTTCAAGAGTGGGAGGAGTTAACTTCCTTATTCACACAGTCATTACGAGGATACCTAGAGAAAATCTTTTCCGGTGAATTTCCCATTGCACCTAGAAATGAGCAAGTTTGCACATTCTGTGCCTATCGAAGCATTTGTCGAAGGGAGGCCGGTCAATGAGTTTCAGTCCAACACCCGAACAAGAACAAGCGATGACCATGATAGATCGGGATCTTACTGTTTGTGCCGGAGCCGGTTCCGGTAAAACAAGGGTACTAGTAGAACGGTATATTTATCTGCTAGAGCAAGGGTTCTCTTTTGACCAGATTTTAGCCGTTACCTTTACCCGGAAGGCTGCGCAGGAAATGAAAGAACGAATTCGACAAGTGCTAACCAACTCTGATACACATAAGCACTTGTTGCTTGACTTGATTCACGCGCAGATCTCTACTATCCACAGTTTATGCCAACGAATAGTGGCAACGCATCCCCGCGAAGCTCAGGTAGATCCTCGGTTTCGCATGGCTGAGGAATGGGAGAGCAAGGGCATTCTAAAACAAGTAGTTTCTGACCAAGTATCGCTAGCCCTAAGCCAAGGGTGTCAACAGATATGTGATTTGCGCGAGGAATTTCGCCAGAGTAAGGAGCTGGTAGGGCATTTAGTTGATGTGTATGAGCAGATGCGTAGTAAAGGAGAGAGACAATTTGAGGTTCGTAATGAGAGCCAACGGTTATGGGCCGAAATTATACCACTACAACAGGAATTAGTGATTCAACTAGATGCTTGGATTATGGAACAAAGTGGAAGCTCGTTAAGTGCCTTTGCTCAAAAGGGATTTGACTCGGTGTCTGAAGTCTGGGCTCTCGTACAAGATGACTTTATTGATCTAGATACGCAGGATAAAGTGTCTATTATAGAACAACTGCAGCAAGGATTTAAAGGGCAGCGAGGGAAATTCAAACAGACGTTCTCCCAGGTTAGTGACGTACTTGAACAGCTAGCACAGGCATTGATTGATCTACTAGGTAATAGGCAGCTTGTGGCTATTGGAGGTTTGTTAGATCAGATTCACCAAGAGTATCAGAACTGCAAGATCGCAATGGGCCTCTTAGATTTTAACGATTTAGAAGAATTAGCAGTGAAGTTGCTCTCCATGCCCCAGGTGCGAAAGAACTATCAATATGCACATATTGTGCTTGATGAATCTCAGGACACCAATAGTATGCAAAAGAAAATTTTTGACCTGCTCTGGAGTGACGATACTAAGCTCTTTGTCGTTGGCGATCCAAAGCAGTCTATTTATCGTTTCCGTGGCGCAGAAGTGGATGTATTTCTTCAAGCCCAAAAGGAAATCATCGCTCGAGAGGGGAGGCATATCGCCTTACAGGATAATTTTCGATCGCGACCAGGAATTATCCGATTTGCCAATCAATTCTTTCAAGCGCTTATGGAAAATGATCCGATCGGTTATGAAGAGAGCAAACCGAAACGGGAGGATTTGGGCCGGGCTGGAGTGGATTTGTTGATTACTGAAAGTGTGGGGCGGGCCAATGATAATCGCAGAGAAGAGGCCCGCCAGATTGTTGGCTATATAGCTAAGCTAGTGAATGAAGGAGTGGCTTACTCTGAGATAACCTTACTCTTTCGCTCCATGAGCAGTGTAAAGGTTTATGAGCAAGCTCTGCAGCACCAAGCGATTCCCTTTGTGAATCTGTCTGGTCGCGGGTTCTATGAAAAACAGGAAATTATCGATGTGCTAAATTTTATCAGCTGGTTACAGGACTCCAAAGATAAGGTTAACCAAATAGCGGTATTACGATCTCCGTTTTTTGGCATCTCTGATCAAGGGCTTTTTTGGTACCAGCAAGGAAACATAGATAACATGGATGTAGGTGACCAGAAGAAAATAGCTGAGGCTCATCAGATATACCCTAAGCTTCAACAGTCTCTAGTCTTGGATGGTGCACCTCAATTTTTAGAGCGATTGGTCACCGCCACGTTATTTTTAGAGACCATTAAAGCCCTGCCAATGGGAGATCAACAATGGGCGAATGTCCAAAAACTGCTGCAAACCAGCTGGCAACTGTGGGCGAAAGGGTATGTATCTATCTCAGATCAACTCCATTATATCGAGGAGATTCTTGAACAAAAGGGGAAGGAAGGGGAAGCCCGCTTAGACGCTGAAGATGCAGATGTGGTAACTATTATGACCATACATGGCTCAAAGGGGCTGGAATTTCCTTATGTAATTCTACCCGATCTGAATCGGGAGCTTAGTCCAAAAAACCCCGGATATTTTAGTTACCATCCTGAGTATGGATTAGCAGTGCGAGATACAACGAATTACAAGCAGGTTAAAGCAGCTCTAGCGCAGGATGAACTCCAGGAAGCAAAACGACTCTTCTATGTGGCTGTGACACGTGCCCAAGAGCATCTAACCTTGAGTGGTATCGGACTGAAGGAACAGATGAGTAAAGCGACCTCTGTAGATCAGATGAATAAGTGGTGGGATTGGGTCCTATGGGGAATGGATCGGATCGAGGATGGGCTAATTAATCATGTTAGGTTAGATTTAGCTCCCCATGTGGTCGGCTCTAGCCAATTAGAGTCCCCGGTGATAGATCAAAAGGTGGAGTTAGCCTCCCCTATACCCGTAAGTTATGGTGACAGCAGTTTTTCTGTAACCTCGCTGATGGTTTATGCCCAATGTCCTCGCCGCTACTATTATCGTTATATTTTACGGGTCCCCGAGGGTTTGAGTTCTTCTGGTGTGAAGAAAACGAAATTTCAGGATCTAAGCCCCCTCCAGCGTGGCAATATCGTTCATCGGGTTTGTGAACAGCTTGACCCGTCCCGAGTGGTGGATGCCCTCTTAGAATGGGCTTTTTCCATGGAAGGTGTTTCCGTTAACGAAAATGATAAAGCAAGCCTCATGCCAATAATCTCAGCCTATATCCACAGCCCGTATTATCAGGAAATTCAAGGAGGTCAGGTAGAGCGGGAGGTGGAGTTTTCCCTTCCCTTAGCGGAGTTTATCATTACCGGAACGGTAGATCAGCTATTCTACCACCAAGAGGGCCTCGTAATCATGGATCTGAAGACAAATAATATCAATAGTGATCAACTAGTGGATGAGGCTCACCAATATGATTGGCAAATGCGTATCTATGCCTGGGCTATGAATCGACGGACGAATCTAGCGATCATTAAGACCCAGCTGTATTTTTTAATTCCTAATGCTATTTATACCCATCCAGATGCCCACAATACTTTGAAACAGACCGAACAATGGCTGTTGACTACCTGTAGACAGATTCAAGTTGCTGAAAGCCAGGGTATTCAGGGGTTTCCGCTGGCAGAGCCGTGCCACCATTGTGGATATGGCTGTAACCAGCTAGGTAATGCGCAGCATATTCTTGCAGATTTGTTAGCCGGCTTGGGCACACTAGAACCAAAATGATATACATTGGTATGGAAAGACGAGGGAAAATGATGGAATTTAAGCATGAGCAGTTGAGTAAAGGAATCAATCTATATACCCTTGAAACAGATAAGTTTAAAACTGTGACGACGAAACTGTTTATCCAACAGAATTTGTCCAGGGATACGGTATCAGCAACAGCACTGTTGACCAATATTTTGCGTCGCGGTTCGAAGGCTTATCCAACAACCTTAGAGCTAGCTCGCCAAATGGAAAATCTCTATGGAGCGGCTATTGGGTCTGATGTGATGAAGATAGGAGAACGACAGATTGTTGAATTTTATTTTGATATGGTAGACCCTAAGCTATTACCCGACGGGGATCAGGTTCTAGCCGATGGGCTCCAAACCTTTTGGAGCTTAATTACCGATCCATTTCTTAGTAACGAGGGGTTTGATACCAATTATTTCTCACAAGAACAATTGAATCTTAAGCGACTTGTAGATGGTCTAATCAACGAAAAACGGTCTTACGCTATTCAACGAGCCCTCGAGCATATGTGTGGCGATGAACCGTTTGGCATATATAAGTATGGAGACCAGGATAGCATTATGGCCCTAGATAATCAAGGGCTCTATCACTATTACCAACAACTGTTAGCGAAAAACCCCATCGACATTTTCGTGGTTGGCTCGCATATTTCCCAGTGGATCAACAAACTTAGGGATCTAGCTTGGGAACGATCTGGGGTAGTGACGTTGCTAGGCTGCACGAAGAAACCGATAGTAAAAGCCCGGGAAGTGAAAGAAACAAGGGATGTGCAACAAGCGATTCTCGTAATGGGCTACCGAACTAATCG
>SKHL01000182.1 GCA_007116995.1 Limnochordia bacterium | reverse complement strand
GAGGTTCCATTTAAGCCGACCACAGATAAACCGATTTATTGTAAAGATTGTTTTACTCCTAGCCGCTCTTCTAGTAGAGGAGCTCGTTGGTAATTTGCTAAGTTAATGACCCCGAAGCCAGATGGCTTTGGGGTTTTTACTTGGTATCGGAGAGAGGTGGTTACACGATCAAACCCACTAAATGGTGGGAGAGGATTCTATATCTTAAGTGAACATAGTTACAAAGTTTTCTTGAGGGGGATTACTACGAATGGTTACTATATGTTCTGTAATAGGATGGGGGAACTGTAATACTGTAGCATGAAGAGCCAATCGAGAAACTGAGATCTTCGATACGCAGCCATAAATTTTGTCGCCAAGTAAGGGATGACCGATGGAGTTTAGGTGAATACGGATCTGGTGTGTTCGCCCTGTTTTTATCTGAACAGATAGTTCTGTACAATTTGCAAATTGATGTAGTGGAGTAACAATGGTTAGAGCAGTCTTACCCTTAATTGGGGTGTCTATACGCTTTAGGTCATAGAGGTATCCTTCAGCTAGCGCCCGAAACAGACCTCTAGTAGCAATGATTTTTTTATCTGTCTATTTGGTAACATCAGTTCATGTTGAAGTATGGCTATAACTTGATAATTGTTAAGCCTTTCATCAATCGGTAGTTTGGCAATTGTCTTCTTTAACCCCATCATTTTCCTCCTTGTTAGTTAACACTCATAATCATTGAGTGCTATTAATCTAAATATATCTTTTTTCCTGTCATTGTCAAGATAGAAAATGACTCATAAGAAAAAGAGATCAAAATTGGAATAGCATTGCATATTCCGGTTCATAATGGTTAATGGGAGGGATAGGAATGGGAAACCGAAGATATTACCTTCAATGTCAAGCAGAACTCGAACGGTATTGCATTACAAGCAAGCTAGGAGAAGGTGGTTTTGGACAAGTATACCAAGGTTGGGATAGCAGACTTGATCGAGACGTAGCCGTGAAGATTCTGCCTAGCATCGAATCCTCGTTAAAGGAAGCTCAAATTCTTGCGCAACTAGATCATCCCAATATTGCGAAAATATATGATCTTCTGACCGGCCACCAACACAACTACTTGGTAATGGAATATATCGAAGGTTCATCAATCCTAAATCACTCATTCAACCTAGAACAAATACTTCAGATCAGTCTCCAAGTATTGAACGGATTGGTTTGGATTCATGAACATGACCTATTACACTTAGATATCAAACCACAGAACTTGCTTTGGGATCCGTATAGTGATCAGTGTAAGATTACGGACTTTGGTACAGCGGCAACTAAAGAGGCACCAACAGGTAAAAATGATGTAGTTGGGACACCGAAGTTTATGGCACCAGAACAAAGGGAGGGTAGAGAAACAGATGTTCGAACAGATATATATAGTTTTGGAAAGGTCATTTGCTATCTAATAGAACAGAATAAAATCGATGTAATTCCAGCTAAACTTGGTCAAGTAATCCGAAGGGCCACACATAAATCAATGGAATCTCGCTACCAGAGTGCGGAGGATATGAGACTTGGAGTGGAACAGGTTATGGAGAGCTTACCATCATGGAAGATCATACAACAAGTCGTCCCAGAGCTAGGCGACGAATGGATTCGAGTCAAGGAGGTTATCCAAATGGTTCATATAGTACCAGTAGGGATCTTACGATTAATCATAGCATCCATTACAACCTGGATAGTACTACAATCTCCCATCATGGCCGAGGGATTCTATTTATCCATTTTTCAAACCGTTTATGCTCCTTTGCTGATAGGGTTAATTGCCATATTTTCATTTCCTGTTGCTGTGTGCTTTATTTTTGTGCTTGGATTTCCTCCTATCTTGATTAGTTGGCCTAGCCTTGGTTTACTGTATGCTATAAGTATGCTTTGTCTAAGTCCTTTGGTCTACCGTTATCCCACAGTCTTCATGAGTATCATCCTTCTGTCCAACTGGAATATCTTTACCTTTGTGTTGGTCCTACCCTTGATTGCAGGATACTATTATGGAACAAAAGGTGGGCTAATAGCCGCATTGCTATTACCCATGACTAGCCATCTAATGATGGATCTACCAACGACTCAAGCATATCAACAAGTTCTTCGTACCCCACTAATATGTTCAGATTCTCCTTGGATAGCACAAGGATTGGCAGCTATTGAGTGGTCTCACATCCAGGAAATAACTATCTCACTAGTCAACTGGTTTCGCCACGGAGATCTACAAACTCTGGTATTTCCGGCTTTGTTAGTGCTAGGTGTAACTGGATTAGGACGTAGAGGAGTATGGGGACTGGGCTTATTTGCCTTAGTCGGAGCCCTATTCACCTTACTGATGTTTCCTGATGCAATAGGAAGTTATCTATTGGCCCTAGCTCTATTCCTCAGCTATCGTCAGATGTGGCAACATCTTACCAAACTTAATAGGAACGTTAAGAATACTCCTCAGTCACCCTCTGATCTAACTCAAGAAACCAAAGCAATTCCCAGACATTCACTGCATCTGGTGAAATCTTGAGTAATAATGGCAGAATTATCCGGATTACGAACTTATTAATTTCCTTAACAAGCTATGGCTCAATCTGTATTGTCTCTCGATAACTGATCCTAACCGAACACCAAGTCTATTGTCTTTCGACTATAAACCAGATCTTTCGGAAAAAAAGCGAACATTTTTTGATTACTAGCAGGGAACTGACGGTTTTAGTCGAATATTATTGATTAAATATGTCTCGTCAGGGTTAGTTTCTAAATAAGAGGAGGAATAGACAATGAGTAAGGCAGTTGAAGGACAAAGTAGTTTGTTTGAGCGTTGGTTTAAGCTAACGGAGAACAATACCTCAGTTAAGACCGAAGTAATTGCTGGTATTACTACATTTCTAACTATGGTTTATATAATTTTTGTAAACCCAAGTATTCTAGCTGATGCAGGCATGAACTGGAATGGAGTGTTTATTGCTACCGTATTGGCTAGTATAGTCGGTACTTTAGTAATGGCCTTTTCCTCAAATTATCCTTTCGCATTAGCTCCTGGTATGGGACTAAACGCATTTTTTGCTTATGTTATTGCATCTCAGGTAGGTTGGCAAGTCGCACTAGGAATTGTTTTCCTAGAAGGTATTTTATTTATTATTCTTAGTGCTACGTCTTTTCGTGCAGCTCTTGTAAATAGTATTCCCATGACTCTGAAAGCCTCAATCAGTGCAGGTATCGGATTGTTTATTGCTTTGATTGGGTTTAAGAACGCAGGAATCATAGTTCCGTATGAAGCAACCTTAGTTAGCTTAGGTGATCTAACGGCACCTGGTCCTTTAACTGCTATTTTTGGCTTGTTTGTAGTAGGCATTCTGTATTCTCTAAAGGTAAAGGGTTCCATATTATGGGGTATACTTGCTGCTACTGTTTTTGGGATGCTTCCAGGTATTGGTGTTACTGGACAGTATAGCGGACTTCTAGCTTGGCCTGCTTGGGGAGACTTCGCATCTGTTGCATTCCAATTGGATGTTGCTGGTGCACTTAGCTTAGGTTTAATTGGGATTATTCTATCACTTCTAATTGTTGACTTATTCGATACTGCAGGGACTCTGGTCGGTGTTGCGACACAAGCTGGATACCTTGACAAAGAGGGGAATCTTCCTCGTGCTAATAAAGCACTAATGTCTGATGCAGTTGCTACCACAACTGGAGCTTTATTTGGGACAAGTACCACAACGACCTACGTGGAAAGCGCTGCAGGTGTATCGGCAGGCGGACGTACAGGATTAACGGGATTAGTTGTAGCCAGTCTATTCTTTTTATCATTGTTTTTTATGCCATTAGTTGGAATGGTACCTGCTGCTGCTACAGCTCCAGCATTAATCATCGTTGGTATCCTTATGATGAAAAGCGTTACAAAGATCGACTGGGAAGACTTTACACAAGCATTCCCTGCCTTTTTAACCATTGTTGGAATGCCTTTTACCTTTAGCATTGCTGATGGTATTGCATTTGGGTTTGTCTCTTATGCACTGCTTAACAACATCGTGAGTAACAAGAACAAAGCCACTTGGATTGTTAATCTAGTCGCATTAATCTTTGTTCTGTTCTTTATTTTCCTTAAGTAATTGAACCTCACCCCATATTGTTCGGACGATATAGGGGGTCTACAATGGAGATCGACTTATTGCGATTTTAAGTCGATCTCTTTTAGTTTTCTTTAAATTTGTAGGTTAAAATAGGGTTGGAGGTGGGATTATGTCCATGAAAATCCTGGTTGTTGACGATGAGCAAAATATCGTAACCCTGATAAAGACCTATTTAGACCGAGAAGGATATCAAGTTTTTACTGCTGACAATGGGCGAACGGCCTTGGAACTAGCCTCGACGGAAAG
>SKHL01000216.1 GCA_007116995.1 Limnochordia bacterium | reverse complement strand
TTCCTTAAGGGTAATGTTACCCGCTAGGACATCTTGCTGAGCGATTATAGCTTGTATAACTTCTATTTTAAGACGGAAAAACCTGTCTTCATTGGAAAATTTATGAAAAATCAAGGAGATAGTTATATTGGCTTTTTTCTCCCATGGTTATCTTGAATCTACATATCTTATTATTAAATAATTGTTATATGCGTACGTGTGTGCTACAATGAATGTGTACCTACTATCCTACCACCTCTGACGAATTATTTACGAAAGCTTACTTTAAGTGGAGTGGAACAACAAGTCTTGGCAGCTACTGCATTTCTGCTACAAGTAGTCATTATGATTGGGCGATAAAGAAGATGAAACGACAGATTAAGGCAGTAAGATAGATGTCGCACAGTTTTAAAAAACGCGGAGGCTTGTCATGGGCAGGGTATTTGCTCCAAAGTAATGATGAATATGTTCCCAATCATGGAGGCTGTCAGAAGTGGCGGAGATTTAGTGTTCACTCAACAACCTCTGCCGACCATAACTATCTGCAATAGCGATCTATACTTTGAGAGCCAACATATTGATTGGTGGGTCGTTAGCGTAAAAATTACCGAGTTCCTGATACATATTATTTCCGTTTGTCGGTCAAAATGAAATTATTTAAATTTCTATATGCGTTATTTTCGTTTGTGTTGACAAACGGAAATAACGGTGGTAATCTTACGTTATAATTCCATTTTAGGAGCGAGGTATATGAAAAACAGAGCAGGGGAATTTATTACGAATTTAACAGGAGAACTTCAATACCGATCATTCTCTCCAAGACCATTACCGCCAGAACCACCCGTTGAACTAGATGAGGATACCATTAGGGCGTTAGCAAAGGCTCATCGGAGTCTGGGTATTTTGGAAGGTGTTTCCCGACTGGTTCCTGATATGGATTTGTTCGTTTCCATGTACGTTAGGAAAGAAGCGTTATTGTCGTCACAGATTGAAGGAACCCAAGCCACATTAGATGATATTTTAGACCCAAACATAGAGCAGAATACCAATCGCCATGTGGCTGATGTCGTAAATTATGTTAAGTCTGCTCAATACGCAAAAAAGCGTTTGGAGGAGTTACCCCTGTCCAATCGTCTCTTGCAGGAGATCCATGAAATTCTGATGCAAAATGTACGGGGTGATGAGAAGAATCCTGGGGAATTCAGGCGGAGTCAAAACTGGATCGGACCCCAAGGGAGTACCTTAAAGGATGCAAGATACGTGCCGCCAAACCCAGTCGATATGATTGAGGCTATGTCTGCTTTGGAGAAGTTTCTTCACGCAGACGATGACTTAGATCCGTTAATTAAAATTGGTTTATCCCATTATCAATTTGAAACCATCCATCCATTCTTGGATGGAAACGGAAGGATAGGACGGCTTCTAATCACCTTATTTCTGATTGAAAAGAACATACTCAGTCGCGAAACCTTGTACATATCGTATTTTTTAAAGCGTAATAGGATAGAGTACTATGATCGGTTGATGGAAGTGAGACTGAAGGGTAATTTCGAGCAGTGGGTTAAATTTTTCTTGCTAGGTATATACGAGTCAGCGGAGGATGCAATCCAGACCGTCGCTGCCCTTGTGAAACTACACGAGAAAAACTACGCCGCATTGGAAAATACAGGAAAAGCGGCACTTACCATACAAAAGGTTTATAGATACCTCGAGAGTAATCCCATTATAGATATCAAAAAAACCAGTACTGAATTGGAACTATCATATAATGCTGTGTCGCGAGCTGTAAAGCGTTTGATCGAGTTAGGGATTTTAGTGCAAACGGAAAGTCGTCAAAGAAACCGGGTTTTTGCCTATGAGGCGTATCTAGAGATACTAAGAAAAGACACTTAAGATAGCTATTGCTATATATACAAGCATCCAATACTTGGGTGCTTTTTTACATAGACCTAGGATAATACACCCTTCTGGCATAATATCATGATTAAGACGAGTTGTAAGGAAGCAAGAATGACAACATCTCGTCTGGAAACCTTGTTTTGGTAATGGTAATCGCTCCGCTAAATGGGTCAGAATCTCCGGAGAGTGGTCAACATGATTGTAAATAGCACCTTGTGACTATGGCAGCAGAATTACCTTGCACAATTAGATCCGAATATTACTTGATCTTGCATTACGGAATCCGTTTGAGTATAGTGAAGGCGAGAGCAATTAGCGAGGAGGAAATTACTTGTAAAATTGAGTGTGAAGAGATTCTATATCGAATTAAGTGTATTGAAGAGTATATTCCGTACTACTATCATATAACGGAGGTTCAAATGACAGACTTAAAAGATTATGGGCTTACTCCATCAATGATGCAGGACCATGTAAAGGGTATCCTAGCTCGTATTACCGCGGTGCACAAAGAACGTTATGAACTCATTTGTGAATATGGGCAGGCCTATGGTCGGTTAAAAGCAAGTATCTACCATAAAGAACAAAATGAGATTTTTCCCACAACGGGAGATTTTGTTGCAATTCAATATAATACGAGCGGTGACAGTCTGATTATCAAAACTCTAGAACGAAAATCCAAATTTGCACGTAATGATTTCTCAGGTCATGCAGCTGGTTATGTTAAAACTATTAAAGAACAGGTTGTAGCCGCTAATTTTGACTATGTGTTCATCATGGCATCGCTAAACCATGATCTAAATCTAAAGCGTATGGAGCGTTATCTGACTCTTGCCTGGCAAAGTGGTGCGATTCCTGTGATAGTTTTGACTAAGGCAGATTTAGTGGATGATTACCAAGCACAAATGAGTTCTGTTGAGAAGATAGCAGCAGGTATTAGTGTGTACGCTGTCAGTGCGAAAACCGGTTATGGTATCAATTTGTTGTCTGACTATTTAAGACCAGGTAAAACTATTGTTTTCCTCGGATCTAGTGGTGTCGGAAAGTCAAGCCTAGTCAATGCACTAGCAAGTGAGGAGATTATGGCGGTCAAAGAAATTCGCGATGATGATAGCAGGGGACGCCACACAACAACCCATCGACAACTGCTTATGCTACCAAGTGGTGTTATGATTATTGATACTCCAGGTATGCGCGAACTGGGGATGTGGGATGTAAACGTTGGGCTATTAGAAGCATTTACCGATGTGAAAACCTTTTTGGGTAAATGCAAATTTTCTGATTGTAAGCATAGAAGCGAGCCAGGGTGTGCCATTAAACAGGCTATGGAGAATGGTGAACTTTCCAAAGAGCGATGGGATAGCTATTTGCAGATTCAGCGTGAAGCACGCTTTGTAGATAATAGGGCAGCATATTTGCGCGGTAAAACAGCGCGAGACATGTCTATTGCTATGTGGAGTAGACAAAACAAGAAGAACTAGCTAGATCACTCCAGCCTGGTCCGTTATATCCAGACACAACAAATCCTTTTTCGATGAAAACATGCTCAGTGGAGATCATTGCCTCTATGAACTAATTCTTGTATTCATTTGAAAGTAACGCTGTGTTAATTAGAGAGGCTAGAGAAAGAGGTTTCTCTTGTAGTAACATAGTGTAATGAACGTGCTTTCTTGATGCTTCATACAGTCGCCCTTGTAACACTCTATTTAAAGATGAGAGGTACTGCTATCAAGGAGATTGACTGGTGGTACGCTCTCTTAGAATGCATTAAGAACGGTGGAGGGTATTTAAGATGATATTTGAGCTAAATAAAGAGCAATTCTGTAGGATAAATACGTTAATACGAGAGGAGTCTATCGAATCAACGGTAGTCATTCGATCCGTTTTGGAGGGAACCACCAGGGGTCGTGTGTTTGTCGACAACGTAGAAGAACCCAGGACTGCACTCGTGTGGGCCATTAACCTCATGTTCTATATCGTTGGGCGTGGGGAAAACCAGGCGTTTTTTGAGGGGCTACGCAGCTTTTTTCCGAAACTTAAGCAGATGAATTTGGAGCTTGACTGTGACTGCTTCATAGCCACAGTTCTGGGGGATCCATCCTTAGCGCAGGGACTAGAAACTCTCCTTGAGGGACTAGAGTTTGATAAGTACCGCCGCCAGGAGTTCTCATTCTCTCCGGGGACCTATCTCAATATGGCCACTAACGTCCCAAACGGCCATATTCTTGCTATGGATAGCATTGCTGAGTGCCGCGAATCCTTAGTTGGTGTGGACATGCTAGAAGAAAGCATCTTGGAGTTCTGGGAGGACATGGACGCCTTCCAAAAGCACGGCGTTGGGTTTTGCTTTGTTTGTGAGAATGAGATCGTAAGTTGTTGCTTCACATGTGCGGTATCGGGCTCTTATCACGAAGTCGTGATTAATACATTTGAAGAATCCAATTGGAACAAAGGGTATGGAAAACAAGTGTCCCAAGCCTTTGTCGGCTGTTGCTTAGAGAGGGAATTGACGCCAAATTGGACTACAGATGAGGCTAACTATGGTTCTCTACGGTTAG
>SKHL01000313.1 GCA_007116995.1 Limnochordia bacterium | reverse complement strand
TAAGGGAGCTCAACAGCTCACTATCTACTTTTTGTCCAATGGCCATAATAACGGTATCGACGGATAGGGTAAACTCACTGCCCTCAATTGCCACGGGACGCCGCCGACCTGAATCATCGGGAGGACCTAATTCCATTTTTGCGCAGGTTATAGCTTCTACTTGATTCTCACCATGGAAGGCGGTGGGATTGGTTAAAAAGTGAAAGTGCACCCCTTCTTCCATGGCTTCTTCAATCTCAATGGGTTCAGCCGGCATTTCCTCTCGTGAACGGCGATAAAGCACCATTACGTCGGAAGCTCCTAAGCGGATAGCTGTACGGGCTGCATCCATGGCTGTATTCCCACCACCAATTACCGCTACTTTATTCCCTAATGGAATGGGGGTTTGTAAAACCGTTTTGCGCAAAAAATCTATACCAGTATATATACCCCTCAGGTCCTGGTTTTCGATGCCTAATTCCTGTGCTTGTTGACAGCCTATCCCCAGGAATACTGCATCATATTGGGTCTGAAGTTGATCCAGCGTAAAATCTTCGCCTAAATGCTGCCTTAACCGCACTTCTTTGCAGAGGGTAGTAATATGAGAAATTTCTTTATCTAGTAAGGCTTTTGGCAAGCGATATTCGGGAATGCCATAGCGTAACATACCACCAAGTTCCGGTCCGGCATCGTATAATGTTACTTGATGACCTGCTAGGGCCAGATAATACGCAGCGGTAAGACCTGCTGGTCCCCCACCTACGACAGCCACACTATGGCCTGACTCCTGGGCTACTTGCGGTGTAGGAGGATCTGCGTGATTTAACCAGCTATCTCCAGCCAACCGTTTAAGACCACAAATGTCTAGTGGCTCATCGACTAAGCTACGTCGGCATTTTTGTTCGCAAAATCGAGGACAAACTCGACCACAGATAGACGGCAAGGGCATCTTCTCGCGGATAAGCGCGGCAGCTTGGTCCATATCACCATTGTTTACATGGGCCACAAATCCTTGAATATCTACCTCAGCAGGGCAAGCCTGTTGGCAGGGAGCTAGACAATCTCCACAGTGCTCAGCCATAATCAATTCCAAGGCGGTTTTTCGTAACCCGCGAATGGTATCACTCTCTGTTTGTACTTCCATCCCTTCTTTAACCTTTACGGAACAAGCAGGGACAGCTCTAGCAATTCCTTGTACTTCTACAAAACATAGCCGGCAAGCACCAAAGGGTTTCAAGCGGGGATCGTAACAGAGATGAGGAATATGGATTCCCTGTATTGTGGCCGCTTCTAATAGGTTACTATCCTCGGTTGCGACAATGCTTTGTCCATTGATTTTTATCGTTACCTTCTTCATTAGATCACCTCTGTAGTCGCTTCTGTATGTTTAGTGGGCAATGAAGTAACACGAATGGCGTTAAATCTACAGCTATCCAAGCATAGACCGCAACGGACACAGGTAGTCTCATTGATCTGATATGCCTGGCCTTTTTTGCCGGATATGGCCTTGACGGGGCAGGATATAACGCAAAGATTACATGATCGGCATGTTTCGGTCACTATTTGGTAGTCAATGAGCGATTTGCATTGTTTAGCAGGGCAGATTCCAGCATCTATGTGTGCTTCATATTCCTGGCGAAAGTATTTCAAGGTAGTTAGGACGGGATTTGGTACACTCTGGCCTAGACCACACATGGAACCAACTTGGATTTTTTGACCCAAATCCGCTAGTACCTGGATATCAGTTGGTTTACCCTCGCCCTGAGAGATACGGGTGAGAATTTGTAGCATCTTTTCGGTGCCAATGCGGCAGAAGGTGCATTTACCACAGGATTCCTCTCGGGCGAAGTGAAGAAAAAATTTGGCCACATCAATCATACAGGTGTCTTCATCCATTACCAATAATCCGCCCGAGCCCATAATCGCCCCGATCTGGGCGAGGTTCTCATAGTCTACGGGAGTTTCACCTAATTCAGCAGGAATGCATCCACCAGAGGGTCCCCCTGTTTGAATAGCCTTAAAGGGTTTCCCAGTGGAAATGCCTCCACCAATGGCGAAAACCAGTTCGTTAACATTCATACCCATGGGAATCTCCACTAAACCACCACGGTTTACCTTGCCGGCTAAGGCAAACACTTTAGTTCCTTTGCTCTGTTCCGTACCATGTTTACTATAAGCTGCATGTCCCTGATACATAATACGGGGAACATTCGCTAAGGTCTCCACATTGTTTATCGCTGTGGGGCAATGAAAGAGGCCTTTTTCTGCTGGATAGGGGGGGCGAAATCGAGGCATTCCCCTTCTTCCTTCGATGGACATCAGCAGGGCCGTCTCTTCTCCGCAGACAAAAGCTCCAGCTCCTTCTCGGATATCAATTTCAAAAGAAAAGTCTGTATCTAATATATGCGTGCCTAAAAGCTTAGCGGCTCTCACTTGGTCTAAGGCAATCCTCAACCGCTTAATGGCTAAGGGGTACTCCGCTCGCACATAGAAATATCCTTGGGTAGCTCCAATGGCATAGCCTGCAATTAACAAGCCTTCAATAACGGAATGGGGATCACTCTCTAAGATACTCCGATCCATAAATGCGCCAGGATCACCTTCATCTGCATTGCAAACCACATATTTTGGCTTACCTACTGCTTGCCGTGTTAGTTGCCATTTTCGATAGGTGGGAAACCCTGCACCCCCGCGACCGCGTAGACCGGCTTGTTCTAACTCTTTTATTATTAGCTCTGGACCTAGCATAAGGGATTTTTTGAGTCCTTGATATCCACCTGCATCCGTATAGCTATTAATATCCTCGGGATTAATTACACCACAGTTTTGCAAGGCAAATCGGGTTTGTTTATTAAAATAATCCCACTCTGGGTCCTCTCTGTCTTGGGGAAAGGCTAATAGGTGTTGGACAACCATTCCTTGGTTTATGTGTTGTTCCATGATCTGTTGGGCATCCTTTGGCGTAACATTTCCATATAAGACGCTTTCCCCGCTAGGAGAGATTACTTCCACTAATGGCTCGCAATAACATACCCCTAAGCACCCGGTCGGGATAAGTGATACATGGTCCCTATCCATCTGGGCTTCAAAGGTCTGATAGACACTAGTCGCTCCTGCTGCTATTCCGCAGCTAGCTAAGCCTATCTTCACTATATAGATAGTATCATTCATCCTTTTTCCCCCTCGTCTTTTTCTCTGGTTATGCCTTTTAGGATCTTCTTCGTTTTTTCTGCGGTCAGGTGTCCATGGATTTTACCATTTATATTAATCACCGGAGCGAGACTACAGCATCCAATGCAAGCCACCTTTTCCAAGGTGTATTCTTTGTCTGCGCTAGTGCAGCCACAGGATGTCTTCGTTTCATGCTCTAATACATCGGTAACCTTTTCTGCTCCCGCTAAGTGACAGGCGGTTCCATGACAAATCTGAACATGATTTCTCCCAACAGGATCCAGTCGAAACTGTGAATAAAAGGTGACAATACCATATAAATCACTGGCGGGAATATCCGTGAGCTCAGCCACTTTTTGTAAGAACAACGGAGAAACATAACCCAGTTTATTTTGAATCCCTTGTAAAATCGGGATAGCGGCTCCAGGGGTATCCCGATGCCTAGCTACAATCTTTTCTACAACTACTAAGGGGTCTTGCATGGGTAAATCCACTCCTTATATAGACTTGGACTTGGTTGTTAATAATCGCTTATCATTTTGATGCACATTCACAAATAGGCATCATAGCTTCCCGAGATACGATAGAATATATCTCTTTAATAATAGATTCCACGAAGAAAGGGCTTTTCCTGTTCTAAAGATTACTGACGTATGGGTATACTGAAAGTAACTCTAAGTCCATCGTACAAACCCGAGTTCCTCTTACTACACTATTATAGCACAATCAATCTATAGGTTTCGCTAAATACCCATATGAAATATTAAATAACATGATAATACATAAAGGATATGTAAATTATGGCCAGATGGGATCAGGAATTAGCTGATGCTCACAAGAAGCAAGTGGACGGACAGGTAGGAAGAGTAAAGCGCATAATCGGTGGGGAGATGAGGTGATCTGGCGGGTGTCAGCACATAAAAAAGCAGGATTCTTCTAGAATTTAGCGAAATAATACATAAATAGGTTATCAGAGAAAGGAGGACTTGGATGCGCTTACTGATGGCTGTTATAGATGATTCCAGCAAAGTAGTACACATTCTTGATGGATTTATGCAGATAGGGATTCAGGGAACCACGATTATTGATAGCGTTGGCATGGCTCACCTGGTAGCAGATCATGTCCCTATTTTCTCTCGGTTTGCAGAGTTAGGTGGAAGTGAACGTACGAATAGAACGATTTTTGCTGTTATTCAAAGTGAAGAACATATTCAAGCGGCTATTGATGTGATTCAGCAGATAGTTGGAGACTTACGCAGACCAGAAACTGGAGTTATATTTATCCTTCCAGTGGAACAGTGTATT
>SKHL01000060.1 GCA_007116995.1 Limnochordia bacterium | reverse complement strand
AGACCACACTGTGGGGACGAACGAGCTCTCAAGGTTTTCAGACATTAGTGGAAGCTCGAGAGAATCAATATCTTAGACTACCTAAGGAGATCATTCTTACTCCTGTATTGGAGTTAGCGCTATACACAGCGGAAATAATCATTATCGCGATTTCTGCTCAGCAACTGCGGGGGTTTTGCCAAGAGCTAAATCAACTTCCCCTATCCGGCAAAACATTGGTTTTGTGTATGAAGGGGCTTGAAGCTGACAGCGGCAAACGGTTAACTCAGGTTGTTAGAGAAGAAATTCAAGCTGCAGTTGAAGTCGCGATTTGGGTTGGACCGGGACATGTCCAAGACTATGTATACGGCATTCCAAATTGTATGGTAATCGGGTCAGAGAATATTGCAGTGACTAAAAGTTTGGTTGATAATATGAATAGTGACTTGATTCGCCTCTATTATGGCCAAGATATTATCGGTAACGAGATTGGAGCTGCTGCAAAAAACGTAATTGGTATCGCGGCTGGAATGCTAGATGGATTGAACTATAGTTGTCTAAAAGGAGCACTGATGGCTCGAGGATCCAGAGAAATCTCTCGGTTAGTGCGGGTAATGGGGGGGAATGAATTAACGGTCTATGGATTAAGTCATCTTGGAGACTATGCTGCGACGCTCTACTCACCGTATAGTCATAATCGGGCTTTTGGAGAATCAATTATCCGTGGTGAATCCTATGGGAATCTAGCAGAAGGAGTGGCTACAGCGAGTGCCCTGGCTGGACTTTCCCAGAAATACGACTTAGAGCTGCCGATATGTAATGGCGTCCATACGATAATCGAACAGAAGCTTCCCGCAAAGCAACTTTTACTAGATTTGTTCTTGCGCCCAATCAAGTTTGAGTTCTAATGGGTTTGAAGGAACTAGTGGGATTAAAGTAGAAGGATTAGGAAACGTTACTCTTATGAGATGATGCCAGATCCATGCCTGGGTTCTTGAAACCATTTGTCCGACGTCATAGGCATAAATATGAGGCAAAGTCATTTATAGGATTAAATGGGGGTCGGAACGGTGATGGAACCAGTATTAGAAGTGCTACAACTCACAAAAAAATTCGGTGAAACCCACGCTCTGCGTGGGATAAATTTTTCTGTGAATCCAGGTGAGATTTTTGGTTTTATAGGACCGAATGGAGCTGGTAAGACCACTACTATCCGTATTCTAACAGGACAGATTACGGCAAATACAGGAGTAGCCCGGATCTTTGGTCAGAATGTAGAAACGGATCAGGCAACAATTTTGCCAAAAGTAGGTTTCGTCCCCGAACAGACCAATCTCTATGAACGTTTAACGGTGCGACAGAACCTGCAACTGTTTTGTCGTTTGTATGGATGTCCCTTTGGGATTATTGAAGATTATCTGACCCAGGTTGACTTGTTAGATGTCAAGGATAAGCCAGTGAAGAAACTATCGAAAGGCATGAAGCAACGGGTTCTATTGATACGAGCCTTGCTTCACCAACCAAAGCTGTTGTTTTTGGATGAGCCCACTTCAGGGTTAGATCCTGTTTCTGCTAAGGCTATCCATCAGATATTGCTTAACTTACACCGAAACGGCACTACTATCCTGTTAACATCTCACAATATGGAAGAGGTGGAGAAGCTTTGCGGGAGGGTTGCATTTATTCATCGTGGGGATATTAAGGAGATAGGAAAACCAAGTACGCTTAAGCGTAGGTATAGTACGGATCAGGTACGAATAGAATTAGCAGCAGAAGGTGGTATTCAGGAGCAGATCATCTCGTTAAATGGTAGGGAGAGTGCTCGTTTGTTAGCCCAATGGATGGAGGCCGGTATGGTGCGAGCTATCCATTCCCAGGAGCCAACCTTAGCAGATATCTTTGTGGCTGTGACTGGGGGTGAGTTAATATGATTCTTAGTACATCGCATGTTAAGGCTATTGTGATTAAGGAAATACAGGATATGCGAACCAACCTTAACATCTTGTTGATTTATGCGCTTCCTGTTTTTCTCACCTTTCTCTACCAGCGGGTTATCCCTGATATACCTGCTGGATTCGCTATCTCCTTTGGACTGTTATTTTTAGTCGCCATGGTTGGGATGTATGTGCCATCGATCATGATAGCTGAGGAAAAAGAGAAGAAGACGTTAGAGGTCTTATTGCTATCACCTGCTACACCCTTAGAGGTCTTTATGGGTAAAGGACTTACCACCTTTGGGTCGATGTTAATAGCCTTACTGGTCGTATTTATCATCGGTGGAGTGAGTTTAGCTAACGGTATAGTTATTTTGGTAGGAACGATTCTAGCTGGGATTGTCTGTATTATTATTGGCATGATTATTGGTTTGCTCGTGCAGAATCAAATGGGAACCGGTGTAGTGGGTACCCCAATCTATCTGGTATTTATGTTAATACCTTTGCTAGCCAATATCGACGAAGGGGTTATTCAAACGGTCGCCAAGCTTTTACCAACCTACTATTTCATGGATATGGTAATGCTTGCCTTTACAGAGGGAAGAGGGTTACTAGATTTTGGATTTCACATCTTTATCTTAGTATCCAGTATAGCTTTATCTTTAGCTATACTATTGTATATCTATGATAAACGGGGATTGGACGGTTAATGCCAACCCGACATTGGGAGTGTCTGCTATCTTTCGATGGCAAGAACTTGTCACCGCTCATAGAGCTCTGTAAGAGTGGCTAAGTCTAGCACGATTTGATCACTAATGTGGGCTGGAGCCATCCACTGCCAGTTGTTTTCGGTGGTACCTGGAGTATTCATCCGGGCCTCTGACCCTAGTGAAAGTATGTCCTGCAATGGAATAATTGCCCTATTAGCGGGTGAAGCTAACACAGCACGAATGAAATCCCAGGCAATGCGCTGTCCGGCTGTGCCAAGATACTTGAGGGCATAGTGTTTGACATCAGCTGCCGCTTGGTTATACCACCCTAAGCTGGTGTTATTGTCGTGGGTTCCGGTATAGGCTACACTGTTAGGTACATGGTTGTGGGGTGTATGGATGTTAGCGTGCAGACCATCGAAGGCGAATTGCAGGACACGCATTCCTGGGAGATTAAAGCTATCTCGTAATTCCTCTACTTCTTCAGTGATAAACCCAAGATCCTCTGCAATAATGGGTAAGCGCCCCATTTTAGCTTCGATGGCTTGGAAAAAGCTAGCTCCTGGACCCTTCTGCCACGATCCTTTTACTGCTGTTTTCTCGCCGAAGGGTATACTCCAATAGGCTTCAAATCCCCGGAAGTGATCAATTCGTATTATATCGACTAATCCTAATAGTGTTTTTAGACGGAGCATCCACCAATGAAATTCTTCTGCTTTGTTTCTGCCCCAGTGATATAAAGGATTCCCCCACATTTGGCCGGTTTTACTAAAGTAGTCAGGCGGTACACCAGCCACAAATTTGGGTTTGCCAGCATGATCTAGTTTAAACAGAGAGCGGTGTGCCCAGACGTCAGCGCTATCATGGGCGACAAAAATCGGTAGGTCACCGATAATTTTGATGCCATTGTTGTTAGCAAAGCTCTTTAGCTTGCTCCACTGATCGAAGAAGAGGTATTGGATAAAACAATGATAGTCCATAGTTTGCCTCAATTTTGTCTTCCACTGCTTGATGATCTGTGGTTGGCGCTGTTTAATTCCATCTGGCCACTTCGTCCACACTTCGCCGTGAAAGTGTTCTTTTAAGGCCATATATAGGCAGTAATCCTCTAACCAATATTGGTGCTTATGGATGAATTTCTCTATTCCTAGCTGAATTTGTGAGATAGGGTGCTCTAGGTGCCGTGCGTAGGCTTTTTGTAATAGGCTTGTCTTTGTCGGGATGACGGAAGCGAAATCCACACAAGAATCGATTACTGCTTTTTCTGATATTGATATGCCTACATCTGTCTCGGTGAGTAGTCCTGCTTTCGTTAGCTGTTCTATATCAATGAGAAGTGGGTTACCAGCAAAGGCGGAAAATGAAGTGTAGGGTGAATTACAAGCGCCTATAGGACCTAAAGGTAGAATTTGCCATAGTTTTTGCTTGCTAGCTACGAGAAATCGGATGAAATTATATGCACCTTGGCCGAGGTTCCCAATACCATGAGAGCTATGTAGAGATGTGATGTGGAGTAACACTCCACTTTGGCGTTTATCCGTCATAATAAGCTCCTTTGTTAGGTTGAGACGTACTTAGTAGTAGTGTTCCCAAGCAGTGTGGAAGGATAAGTCAAGGTGCGGTGGTGTTTTCTGTCACTAGAGGAAAAGAGGAACCAACTCTTAATTTTTTTTTATTTATGTGTTTGCGTTAGGATTACATATTGTTTTTCTTCCATAGAAAAGACACTAGCGTTGCATAAAACTCAATCCGATTTGTCAACCATGTATTTGCCGCGATAATTCGAGCAATAGTTATAATGAACGACCTAATTATATTAAACGATATATTTTGCTTGTTTTTAACAAATTATGGTT
>SKHL01000150.1 GCA_007116995.1 Limnochordia bacterium | reverse complement strand
ATTTTTTGGCAGAAATACATAGTTAGGTCTTATGTGGTTCTCTGTTTTTTTAGATAAATTAGAAATAGTTTTGACACCATTTACTGCCATATAGTATACTAGAGGCAAATGAGCATACAGGTGTCATGCTCGTAATGTCCTCTTTGGTGTTGGTAGAGATCTATGATATACCTAGTCTTTATCAAGAATATCAGGCGCATTTCCCCATCCGGGCAGTGGTAACGCCGGCCAAGCTCCTATTTATCTAGTAGTTGGACGATATAAAGGTCAGATATCAGCTTGGGACGTGGTTAATGAGGGCATTGATGATGGCTGGATATTTTCGGGACAGTCGATGGCACCAGAGGAGGAGATGTTTTGGTGAAACGATGGATAATAATGGTATCAATTTGTCTTATACTTGGAGGTGTAGTAGGTTTATCTGGCTTAGTACACGCAGATGAAGACATACGTAGTGCAATTGTTAAGGTATACTCTGTCTATAATAAGCCTGATTATTATAATCCCTGGAATATGCAAGGACCCCGGGCTAGTACTGGATCGGGTGCAGTAATTGAAGGCAATTTAATTTTAACAAACGCCCATGTTGTCAGTGACCTTACCTTTTTACAAGTGAGGAAAAATGGGGACACCCAGCGATATAGTGCTCGCACTGTAGCAATTTCCCATGAATCAGACCTAGCCATTATCGAGGTTGCTGATCCCTCTTTTTTTGAAGGTGTAGTTCCCCTTACCTTTGGGGAGTTACCAAGAACTCACGAGGAAGTAAACGTCTATGGCTTTCCCATGGGAGGCGATACTCTTAGCATCACCAAAGGGGTACTCTCCAGAGTGGAGCACCAGCCTTATGTACATAGTTCTGCTGCTTTATTAGCTGGTCAGATTGATGCGGCTATTAACCCAGGAAACAGTGGAGGTCCAGTGATTAACAATGGTAAGATTGTTGGTGTGATCATGCAGGGCATTCCATCAGCACAGAACCTAGGCTATATGGTGCCTACCCCGGTTATCGAGCACTTTCTTTCTGGAATCGCTCAGGGGAATTATTTAGGAACGCCGAGTCTAGGTACAATTTGGCAACGCATGGAGAATCCTGATTTGCGTAGTAACTATCAGATGTCCTCCGGGCAAACTGGGGTGTTAGTAACGCAGGTTTATCCCGGTTCTCCTGCTGACGGTCAGATTTTTCCAGGAGATGTTCTATTGTCCTTTGATGACTTTGTAATAGCCAATGATGGGACGGTAGAATTTCGATCGCGAGAGCGTACGAGTATGTCCTATCCCATCCAGAAGTACCAAGTGGGCGAGAGTATAACCGTGGAATTGCTCCGTGATGGGGAAAAGATAGGTCTCGATATAACGCTACACCGTCCTGTGAGTAGGAATTGGCTAATCCCCATGGAGCAGTATGAAACAGTACCGTCCTACTATATCTATGGTGGATTGGTGTTTACCCCTGTTACCAAAAATTTATTGCATATCTGGGGATCGGATTGGGTGAATACAGCCCCAGTTTCCTTAGTGTCCCTGTTCCGTAATAACATACCAGAAGTGGAAGGACAACAGGTTGTCATGATTCTAAGGGTATTAGCGGATGAAGTAAATGTAGGGTATGAGAATGTGCTCCCTTGGATTGTGCGAACAGTCAATGGTCAATCAATTATGAGTATGACAGATCTAGTTCGTGCGATTGAGGATGATGGAACACACTATACAAAATTTGAGAATGCACGGGGGCAGCAAATCGTACTTAATAGAGAAGCCGCTATAGCAAGTAACCCGCGGATTTTAGCCACTTATCGGATTGAAAATGATCGCTCGGCCGATCTGTGGTAGTACGAAAACTAGTGCGAACATGGGAAGAGAGCAGGATCGAATCAGAGTCCTGCTCTTGCACTATGGCGGCGGACTATAAAATGCAGTTACATGTCTTTCTTATATTCTTTGCATCACGGATACAGTCTTCTCTTGGAGGGGTTGAATGGGACGCTCTCTGACTCGTAGAAGCACTGGTCCAGAATAACACTGCTTAAATTGATTGCTAATGCGCTTTATCACTTTTCCTGTGTCCACTGCGATCACCATAGGGAGAATTACCAGAAACTGGGTGTCGTTCCAACGGCAAAATACGTCTCCGCGGCGCAATGTTTGCTGTAATACATTTTGAAGGGTGACAGCTACTCGCTCTAGTTCCTTAACTGAGGGAATGGAAAAATCTGCTCGATTCAGGTCCATTTTCATTAAGTAGGCAGAAAGACCCGTTCGAAAAACTCGCCGACGTTCTAATAAGTACAAACTGTGAAAGGATTCTTGATCGCAAAGGTATGCACCATCCATGTCACCCGTATCTAGTAGCTCTTGAATAGTCTCTAAATCTGTGGCCCCTCGACTACTACCGCCGAGTTGGATTTCTTGATAGAGCCTACGCATCTGTTTTGACGGGTAAACACCATTTTCTTTATAGATAAGTGATGAGAATCGTTGGTAGGATTCCTTGGCTTCAGCAAGATTTCCCACAGATATTAGTGCTTTGATTCGTGTAGTTTCTATGTCTTCATCCAAGGAATCTGCTGTTAGCGCACGTTCACAGACGTCTAGCACTTCAGCATACATGTGTCGTCGCTCTAGGAGCTCACAGTACTCTAATAGAGCCTTTTTATAAATACTACGCATGCGAATCTGTGCAGCTTTAACCCAATCATCGTATAGATTCTCCGATAGATAGTCTCCCCTGTAAAGGCGAATCGCTTTTTTGTATAGGTCAAATGCTGTATCTTCAGCTATCGAGGAAAGTTCGTGAGCCCTTGAACACAGGGATTCAAATTCATCGCAATCCAACCAATATCCAGAACTTCGATTAAGGCTATACATTCCGTCGCGAATAACAAACACGCTAGCCGTGCTCATAGGGGGAGAACCACCTTCTAGTGTTAATCGCAGTCGATAGATGCTATTATAGAGACAATGGCGGGACTTCGGCCATGATATACCCTTCCAGAAAATATCGGCAATGACTTCACCAGGTACAGCACGATCTCTATTAGTAAGAAGATACTTAAAGATGTTCCAGATCTTACTCATTCCGCCATCAGCAGCCAATATGGGTTGTTCTCCTGAAGTCACAGAAAAGTGACCCAGGGAATAGATTCGTAAGGGTTTTGGATATTCTGAGTTCATGCCGATTCTCCTTTCGTGGGTGCAACAAATGTGCTAACATACTATCTGTATTTCCCAGGATTAGTGAATATACGCATTAATCTTTTACGTTACTAGAAACTGACAAATTTCTAGGAGTGATGTTGGATTTATAGTAATTTATAAGATAATTTGCCGCTTTATATTAATTGATTAATTTTCTCATAATTTACAGTATTTTACCAGATTACTTGCTGCTAATCGCAGTGGAATCAAGCTGATTGATGACTGATTTGATAAGGATTTGTTATACTGGGTGTAACCCTGTTGCTTTTCAGCACTATGAGAACTACCCTAGGATATAATTGTATCGGTATCCGTTGTTTATGTCAAGACTAGCCCTTACATGTCTTTGTTTCTCTTTTGTGATGTGTAAGAATTAACCTCTAGAAAGAGGGAGCATCGCTACCTACTGAATTAGTAGTTTTGCGACACTCCCGTAGCAGGAAATCATGTTAGTTCATAGATGTGAATGTTATTCTTCTAAGGCTTCTTCAATAGAACTAACTGCTCCACCAACGACGGCTCCGACCCAACCACCACCGATAAATCCGGTTAGGCCACCGATTAAGTCCTTCCCGACTATACGTTTCCATCTACCGTTAGCAGCTTTAAGTTCCCAGGTAGAGTCATTATCTTCTAAGTCGCTACCCCAATAGGCTGTGCTATATCTGGCAATGGAGTTAGTAAGGTATAATGCTTTTTTCTCGATATCGCTGTAATCAGTTTTACCGATGTCTGAGTCAACTGTTTTATACTGCAGAAGCACTATTTCGATGTCTTCTTGTTCATTTATGGCAATGTCATTGATTTGTCTCAATATTTCCCATATCCCAGCAGCTAGCTCTTGATCGAGCTCGTCTTTAATGTTTTGCAGTTCCTTTAATGCTTGCTCCTGATCGGGTACTTCTAGATCGCCATGGGATATGGCTGCTTTCAACTCATCATCGATTGCTACTAGCATTTCTTTTAACCAATGGAAATACGCGTCCAAGCTTTTCCATGAATTGTTGGGATCGTATTCACGTAGTAGCATAGCAGTGAAAGCCCCCACGACATAAGCTTTAGTTTCATCACCTTGTTCAATACTCGCATCTAACTGAATCGCTCTAGGCACTACAAAGTTGACCGTGTCAAACAGTGTAACTCTTGGCGGCTGTTCAGATGCAAAACTCTCTAGCAGCAAGTTGTGATAAGCACCTATTTCGTCATAGTCATTGTTCCCTCTATTATCAGGTGATAGAGTTCTCCAATCGTTGAAAATAGTTACTTGAAATGTCTCGGCAGCGTTAAAGGAGACT
>SKHL01000169.1 GCA_007116995.1 Limnochordia bacterium | reverse complement strand
ATTTTAGTTCTTGATGGAGCTATGGGTACTGCTCTTCAAAAACAGGATTTGCCCCAGGGTGTCTGCCCAGAACAATGGATTTTACAACAGCCAGATGTTGTCCAAGCTCTACAGCAAGAATACATAAGTGCGGGGTCCCATGTAATCTATACTCCCACATTTGGTGCGAATCCTATTAAACTAAGCGACTATGGACTAGAAGGACAAGTGATAGATATTAATCGGAACTTGGCCATCCTATCCAAGCAAGTAGTTCAATCACAAGGCGGACACCATTGGGTAGCTGGTAACATCTCATCCACAGGGAAATCCATCCGTCCTTGGGGTGAGTTAGGCTTTGAGAATATGGTCAATTGTTATAAACAACAAGTTACAGGGTTACTAGCTGGAGGCGTTGATTTATTTATTGTTGAAACCATGATCGATATCCAGGAAGCCAGGGCGGCCTTACTTGCTGTGAAGGAGTGTTCTGACCTTCCTTGCTTTGTCACGATGACCTTTGATCAACACGAGCGGACCCTATCTGGTACCGACCCAGTCACGGCCCTAATAACCTTGCAAAGTTTAGGTGCGGCTGCTGTTGGATGTAACTGTGGAACCGGTCCTGAGCCGATGATCTCCATTATCTCAAAAATGAAGTCCTATGCCAAGGTTCCATTGATCGTCAAACCTAACGCCGGTATGCCCAGGTTACAGGATGGAAAGACAATCTTTCCCATGAATGTCACCGAGTTTAGCCGCTATGTTTCCCCATTAATAGCAGCAGGAGCAAACGTTTTGGGAGGCTGTTGCGGAACGACACCAGAATTCATTGCAGAAATCAGAACTGCTACCCAGCAGGTTCAGCCAAATCCGATTAAGCCAGATTCCCATAGTATTCTTACAACCAGTCAACGTTACCTTACCATTTCTGCACAGCAACCCACCATTATTGTAGGAGAGCGAATCAACCCTACCGGTAAGAAACAGCTGCAGGCGCACCTAGCAGCGGGAAATGTCGCTCCGATTCGTCAGATTGCAAAAGACCAGATTCGGCAAGGGGCTGCTATGCTTGATGTTAATGTAGGTATGCCGGGTATTGACCAAGAAAGCGTTATGACAGCGGTAATTGAGGATCTATCTACCTTGGATGTTCACTTAACCATTGACTCCACAGACCCAGCGGTAATTGAGGCTGCACTCCGAATCTATCCAGGGCGAGCTCTGGTCAACTCTATTCCGTTAGAAATGCCTAAAACCGAAAAGCTTCTTAGCATCTGTCAGAAATATGGTGCCATGTTTATCCTATTACCCCTAGATGCAGACCATCTCCCAACAACCACCGAGGAGAAGAAAGCTGTCATTCTTAAACTGATGCAGCTCGCAGAAACCTATCAATTCGAACCAACGGACATGGTAATCGATGGTCTGGTCATGACCCTCTCCACCAACCAGGAACAGGCCATGGAAACCTTAAAAACAATTGAATGGTGCTCGACTACCCTAAATTGCCATACAATTGTTGGGTTATCCAATGTCTCCTTTGGGTTGCCGGATCGGTCCATTGTAAACAGCACATTTTTATCTATGGCTATTCAGAACGGCTTAACCATGGCCATTGCCAATCCAGCAGATGATAGTATGCTGCGTACTAAGCTAGCGGCCGATTTAATCAAAGGTAAGGATAAGCACAGCCAGAATTACATCACCTATTTTAATAAGTCCAAACAGATAGAAGCGACAAAACATCAGACCACAGAATCAACATCCACAAAACCCAGTCGATCACACCCCATCAGCACAGGGAGTAAAGACAAACTCACGGCACTAGGTGACGGAGTTTTCCAAGCTATCTTACATGGGGAACGGAAAGAAATCGTCAGTAAAGTAAAACACTGCGTGGATCAGGGAGTACTTCCACAGGATCTCATCAAAGGCTATTTGATTCCCGCAATCAATCGTGTGGGTGAGCTATTCGAGCAACAGGATTATTTCCTGCCTCAGTTAATACTCAGTGCGCAGACGATGAGTTATGCCTTAGACTATCTTAAGCCTTTGCTTAAAGATACCAGCGATAACGAGCAGGAATGTCAGACCACAATCATCTTGGCTACTGTGAAAGGTGACATCCATGATATTGGCAAGAATCTGGTCGGTTTATTGTTAGAGAACCACGGGTTTCACGTGATCGATCTGGGCAAAGACATAGCTTGTGAGACTATTATTGCCAGTGCTATTAAACACGACGCGTCGTTAATTGGTCTATCAGCTCTAATGACTACCACTATGCCCGCCATGAAACAAATCGCAGAATCAATTCGAGAAAAGGGACTTGCCTGCCAGCTTATGATCGGTGGAGCGGCAGTTACACCCCAATACGCTACCGAGATTGGTGCCTATTACGGAGCAGATGCCAATGCAGCTGTTAAGCTCGCTAAACAACTCTCAAAGTCGCCAGTATAACCAAAATGGAAAGTTGACCTACAATCTACTAGCAAAGGAGTACAGCCATGGAATTAATGGAAGTGATTGCTTTCCAGATCAAGCTACGGCCTTTGATGGAAATACAAGATGTCTACAAAATGCTCTACCAAGCGTATTTGGGTATTGGTCACTTGATCGCAGATAAAGGAAAGGCAATCAATTATCTAACATCTGAGTTAGCCACATGCACCGATCACGCCAGTGACGACTTGCTATGGGAGAACATATCCCCTAACGAAACGGTAGGACGCATCAATTTACGACCCTTTCTTCATCACAAGATGGATAGAGATGCTCTTGTCCGTAAGCTGATGATCTTTGCTCCAAATCCTCCGGGAACCAAAGCGGATCTCATATCGGCCTGGGAGGTCGTTGGAGCATTAATTGAGCAGTCCAAGCTTCCCTTTCATTATTCTGCTTACCAATGCTTTACTAGCACGGTCGTAGCCCAGGATTTTCCTGTTATGCATCATTCACAAAACTACTCCAGACTGTATAAACCCGCTTATCGCATTTTATCGACTGAGCTCTATCATCAATTACGAAAGCAGAATTAAATGGAAATATAAAGCGGTTATCTATCTATTAAAGCAGGATGTTGATACATTCTGGAGAACTCTAGTAATAGAGCTTCACCACATTCTAAGGAGATGATCCCAGTGAAAACCGATCCTACATCATATGTACACAAAATGGGTCTTGGACTTGCCATTGTTTACTGGATGCTAGCCACACTGCGTAGTGCCATCTTGACTTCCGATGCTACATTAGTCAATCTATTGCTTGGTGTGAATGGATGGGATTTTACTCTGCGCATTATTACTGCGGCTGCGATCTTAGTCGTCTCCCGGCAGACAGGGCTTTGGCTTCGTAACTTGCCTTTGAGAGAGGAAAACGCTGAGGAGATTGTTGAAAAAACTGGCAATACACCCACAGTTGAGGAGTTCATCGCCACGAGCTCACAGGCCTTATTTTTGGCAAACTACAATGGACCAATAATTTGGAATAATAAAATGGTAGAAATCACCGGATTAACGAGAGAACAGGTAGTAGATGGAGATACGTTAGAGAGTGTCGTGGGTCCGCAGGGAGCTGGTGCGGTATTTAACGGCATAAAAACTGTCATAACCGATAAGAGATCGGTACAGATGGAACTGACTCTCACACATCAGCCAGCCCAGTACTCTTCCGCCCTACTAGTAATGTTGCCCTTCTCCCACCCTAAGTATGGGAATCTAACCATTGGTTGGGTCGCTGATATCAGTGACATTGTTGCGAGAGAAACTTCACGTTAAACTCGAGAAAACGGCAAGATCCTGCACTGGATAACATAGCCATGCAGGATCTTCTTCATATTTTCTCCGTTTCAGATTTGATCTAGTGCTGACTGCTTTATGCTCATACACACTTAGAGAACTCCTAATCTCCCTAAGGGCCAATAACGGAAAACAGCGCGTCCTACAACATCATCCCTAGACAAGAACCCTACTGTACCACGACTATCATCACTGTTTGGTCGATTATCGCCCATTACCCAGTATTTTCCTTCAGGAACCCGAAATGGTCCCCAGTTCATTGATGTTTTATTGGTTACATAAGGCTCATCTAAGGCATTCCCGTTAATATAGATTACGCCGTTACGCTCTGCAATCGTGTCTCCCTCAACCGCAATGATTCGCTTAATAAATTGACTACCGGGCACTCGTAAAACGATGATTTCACCATGACTTGGTTCGTTGAAGCGATAGGTTACTTTCTCAACAATCATCCGCTGCCCATGAGAAAGTGTAGTCTCCATGGAAGACCCATCGACCACATAAGATTGACCGATAAAGGTAATGATGAAGAACGTTAATATTATAGCCCCACCTAAGGACTCAACCCACTCTCTCCATGCTGGCTTATCTTTCTTGGATTTAATTCTTTGTCTGTTCACGCGAAACACTCCCTATATCATACTACGGTTACATACGTGCGCCATATCCAGGATACCATGTTCTGCAATATGTCCTCCTTACCACAGTAAACCGATGGGCGTGGTCAGGTTCGTGGACT